>NZ_BORB01000025.1:0-63767 GCF_018332955.1 Lederbergia ruris | reverse complement strand
GGTACGTTAGAATATTCTGTATTCTGGCTATCACTCCACCCCCACTATCCAAACCCAAATTGGATGTTTAAGAAATTCTAAGAAAACAAGAGCATTTTGAAGATATTTTAATTATATAGAGGGAGGAAAAAGCATGCATGAATTAAAAGGAATCCACCATGTCACAGCCATTACAAGCAGTGCGGAAAAAATATATGAATTTTTCACAACCGTTTTAGGTGTTCGGTTGGTGAAAAAAACAGTGAACCAGGACGATATTCAAACCTATCACTTATTTTTCGCTGACGACAAAGGAAGCCCTGGGACAGATATGACGTTCTTTGATTTCCCAGGTATTCCGAAAGGCATTCACGGCACGAATGAAATAGCTAAGACATCCTTTCGCGTGCCAAATGACAAAGCATTGGAATATTGGGTGAAACGCTTTGATCGACTTGGAATCAACCATAAAGAAATCACAGAGCAATTCGGGAAAAAGACGCTTTCTTTTGTTGACTTTGATGAGCAAGCCTATCAGCTCATCTCAGATGAAAACAATCAAGGCGTTCCTGCAGGGACTCCATGGCAAAAAGGCCCAATTCCATTGGAATATGCAATAACAGGATTAGGCCCGATTTTTGTCCGTGTGAGCCATATCGATTATTTTAAAGAAATGCTGGGGAAGGTTCTTTTATTTACAGAAATTGCTCAAGAGGGATCTTACCATTTATTTGAAGTAGGCGAAGGGGGCAATGGAGCACAAGTGATCGTGGAATATAACGCGGTTTTTCCGCAAGCACGCCAAGGTTATGGCACGGTTCATCATGTCGCATTCCGCGTGGAAGATCGTGCAGCGCTGGATGAATGGCAGAAACGATTGCAAGCATTCCAATTTCCAAATTCGGGTTATGTGGAGAGATATTACTTTGGATCCTTGTATACAAACGTAGCTCCACAAATCTTATTCGAATTAGCTACAGACGGTCCCGGTTTCATGGGGGATGAGCCATATGAAACACTTGGAGAAAAACTCTCTTTACCGCCATTCTTTGAAGCAAAACGGGAAGAAATCGAAGGTCTCGTTCGTCCGATTGATACGGTAAGAAGTACGAAAGAATTCGCAAAGGAATATGAAGATTAATCAATCTGGAAGGGGGAAATAAGGTTGAAACATCTATTTCAAAAAGGCAGTGATTCCTCTAAACCAACCTTACTTTTATTGCATGGGACGGGGGGGAACGGAACAAGATTTACTTCCACTTGCCCAAATTATAGACCCAGATGCTAATGTATTAGGTGTAAGAGGGAATGTGCTAGAGAATGGCATGCCGCGTTTCTTTAGGAGGTTAGCAGAGGGAGTGTTTGATGAGGAAGATCTTGTCTTCCGGACGAAAGAATTGAACGAATTCCTAGATGAGGCCGCTGAAAAATATGACTTTGATCGAAAGCAAATCATCGCGATTGGTTATTCCAATGGAGCCAATATTGCAGCAAGCTTGTTATTCCATTTTCAAGATGCATTAAAAGGTGCGATCTTACATCACCCAATGGTGCCAAGAAGAGGTATCGAACTCCCAGATTTAAGTGGGATTCCAGTATTTATCGGGGCTGGAACAAATGACCCGATATGTTCAAGGGAAGAATCACTAGAGCTTCAATCTTTATTAGAACAGGCAAACGCTATGGTTCACCTGCATTGGGAAAATAGAGGGCATCAACTGACAGCAACAGAAGTGGATGCAGCGCGCCAGTGGTATTTGTCCCTATAAATCTTCCTTCAATATCTCAAAAGCGAGATTTATGAAGTTGAAGTATCATAAATCCCCTTCACAATGGGCATAAGAAGAAGGTAAAACATTGAAAAGTGAGCATTTTTTAAGGAGGTGATTTTTATCGGGTTCCAGTTTAAATAAATAAGAGAAGGTGCTATATATGGGTATTTTAAATACATTATTTGGAAAAAAACCGAAGGAGTTGGAAAATATGTCAAATGTTAAATTAGCGGTTATTTTTTATAGTATGGGTGGAACAAACTATCAATTAGCAAAATGGGCGGAAGAAGGAGCAAAAGCAGCAGGGGCGGAAGTGAAAGTTTTAAAAGTGGAAGAATTAGCTCCTGAATCTGTGATTGCGGGAAATGAAGGCTGGAAAGCAACTGTAGAAGCAACGAAAGATGTTCCAGTTGCAACATCTGCTGATCTTGAGTGGGCCGATGCGATTATTTTCAGTGTGCCAACTCGTTTTGGAAATATGCCTTCGCAAATGAAACAATTTCTTGATATCCAAGGTGGAATTTGGGCAGCCGGTAAGACAGTGAATAAGGTTGTAAGTGCGATGTCTTCTGCGCAAAATCCCCATGGTGGGCAAGAAGCAACGATTTTATCCTTATATACAAGTATGATGCATTGGGGTGCAATTATCGCTGCTCCTGGTTATACAGATCCTGTATTATATGGTGCTGGAGGAAATCCATATGGAACAAGTGTTACGGTAGGACAAGATGGGAAAATGATTGAAGATGTTGAAGATGCTGTGAAACATCAGGCTAAACGTACTGTGACAGTAGCGGAATGGGTTAAAAAAGGGAATCAATAAGAGAAAACAGGGCTGACCGGAGAAAATTCGGTCAGCTTTATTGTCGTTGGGCACAAAAATCGTTCTAGCCAAGTAGTATGAGCTATTGAACTAAGAAAGCGATTCTTAATTTTTTCTATACATACCATGGTAATTTATAATCCATTTTCTTACCTTGTTTACTATTTTTATTTGTTACTATCCAATTCCCATCTAGCTTTTGTACATGATAAATTACATTTGTCCCGTCAGATTTTTTAAAGAGCATATAGCCTGTATTGCCTTTTATAAAGGTAACAGGGTTTATAACATTTTTGTAGGGTATCTTGGTCTCAGGAGACAAAATGCTCGTTGTGATTTCTTCTGCAATAGTAAAAAGGGATTTAAATTCATTATTTATTTCGGCTTGGTATTGCAATTGATTGTATGTGTAAGAAGAGTAAGACTGTAAATTCAAATGAAAAGACTGTTTTATATCTGAAAGTGTTGCACTATAGAATGCATTTATTTCTTTTTCTTCCTTATCTCCCTCATGTTTAAAGCTAATGGTTTTAACCTCAAAAGGACTGATGTTAAAAGTCATTGTTTCCTTACCATAAGGAGGGTTATGTGCATGCACAAATGTTGTGACTTGGACTTTGGTAATAAAGCTAAACTGACCCTCATGCTCTCTGGTGATACTCAAAATCTTAGCATCATATAAACCATATTGTTTGGGATAGCCATAGTAATGAATAATTTCCTTTTGTATGGATGAATCAAGAGTTGTAATCAATGTATCATATAGAAGTTTATATTCAGGTTGTTCACTTTGGGCATAAGTTTTACTAGGAATAATCAGAAAAGTGATTGTAGCGATTAAAATATAGGTTAACTTTTTCATGAGGGATTATGCCTTTCTAAATTATTTTATATATATAATTTGTGCCAATAAGAGCAAATTATCAAAAGTTTGGGGTAAAATTATCCTGAAAAAATTAAGGTGTTAGAAAAATCCTAATTTTCGTTCTATTCATCGCGCAAGTCGGGTAGTATATGACACTTGTCTTTTTAAGCTAAAGTAAATTCCTTTGCGCTCTAAAATCATTTCCCTGATCCATTTTCCTAGATGTTATTTAGGAAGATGATAAGGGAATAGGATTTGAAAGTGAGAAGGAGAAATGTATATGAAAAATAGGCTCATTCATCCTTTCTTGTTGGCGATGTTAGGGATAGGAATGTTTATACTAGGTGCAACCTCTTTAGTGCTTGTTAACTTTACGGAAATATTGCATATATTTATTCTGATCTTGTTTGTAAGTCAGCTAATACTTGGTTTTGTGAATAAGCAAACCTGGTTATTTTACATTGGAGTCATTGTAATTCCGCTAGAACTCGTATTCTTGTTTCACTATCATTACATCCTGCTATGTGTGAATGCTTTTGCTTCTATTATAATGGGGTTCCTACTTATCGTATTTTCATTTACGGATGTATGGAAGGCCCGGACACAAAAAAGTCAGCAGACAAAAAGGGGCAAAATTCTTACGATCGGAGCGAAATCTTTAGGCGCAATCGTGGGAGTTTTTATAATCGGGTTTGTTGGTTTTATTATGTTTCTAGCCGTTCGCCCGATGGTGGGGATTCAATTATTTTTTGAGCACAAAAATTCCTATCAACCCGAGCAAAAGTCGACAGCGACGGTGTTGAAGGATGGAACATTGTACATAAATGATATACAATATGGCGCACAATATCCCAATAGTTTCTTAGATATTTATGTTTCTAACCACGATCTATCTACCTTAAGACCGACGTATATTTTTATTCATGGGGGAGGATTTGTAACAGGGGATAAGGTAGAGGAAGATAAACCCGGCCGTTCAGAGATTGATTATTACACCTCATTCACAAATGCTGGGTATAATGTCGTATCGATCAATTATGCTTTTGCCCCTGAATACCCTTATCCTACACCATTGTACCAAGTAAGCGAAGCGATCGCGTTTTTAAAAGCACATGCCAATGAATATGGTTTAGATATGGAAAAGGTTATTTTGGGTGGTAGTTCAGCGGGAGGGCATATTATCGGACAATTTGTCATGATCCAAACAGATGAAGACTATGCACAAGAGATGAAGATACCGTCTGTCATGGCGGAAGAATCCATAAAAGGCGTAATATTTAATTCGGCCTTATTTGAACCTACAAAATTTGCTCAATCGAAAGACAGTTGGTTGAAGGATTATTTATGGTCTGTATACGGACGGGCTTATTGGGGCAATGACTATGAAACCAATCAATACGCCAAGCAAGCTGACCTGGTAAAAAATGTGACCAATAATTATCCACCAGTTTTCATTTCCGACGGAAACACGGCCTCCTTTTATAAACAAGCAAACGCCTTTGATAAAAGGTTAGATCAACTCGGCATTATACATCAGTTTAATTATTATGGGAAAGAGGAAGCGGCCTTACCCCATGGGTATGAAGTAACATTTGATAGTAACTATGCCAAAAAGAATATGAAAAAGATGCTTCGATTTGTAGGGGAACAATTTGAGTGAAATTGTTCCCCTAATGACATAATCTATTTATGCTAAAACGTCTTAATTTTTTGCGTTTTAGTTATATAGGTAGAATTTTATGTTAGTATTTAATTGCAGGGAAATTTTGCGAATAGGAAGAAGATGAAAAATAGTCAAACAAACGATTTTGAATTAGTTGCTAAATTAAATAAATATGTTCATGATTTATACGATAATTAAAGACTGGAGAAGGTACTTTGAACATTATTAGTCTTAGAGAACATCCGGAATATAAAGAACAAGCTATAAAATATTTTCAAAGCAAATGGGCAGACGAAAACAGTATGAAAGTTTATGAGGATTCGATTACACATAGCATCCTAACAGATAGTCCCCTCCCTATTTGGTACTTAATGGAGCAATCAGATGAGATCATTGGATGTGCAGGGCTAATTAGCAATGACTTTATTAGCCGCATGGATTTATGGCCATGGATATGTGCCCTTTATATTGATGAAGACTATCGCGGTCGATCTTTAGGGGAAAAACTTATTTTGCGTGCTAAAGCAGATGCTGAAAGAGCAGGATTCAATCGCGTTTATCTGTGTACGGACCATATTGGATACTATGAAAAATACGGGTTCACTTATATAGGGGATGGCTATCATCCGTGGGGAAGCCGTTCAAGAATTTATGCAAGTGAAATTCTTTGAACATATTTGTGTTTTATGGAATGCACTTATTTTAATAGATCGGGAGGCGGGCATAAGGTTTCGTGTCGGATTAATGAACTTGCCTAATCATTTTAAGGGCCTTTCTTTTCAACAAAAATGAATATAGGGGTGTGACCAATGTCACTTATTTTGACGGAAGAACTTGCTCGCGGAATCGAACAATCAGAGATAGAACTTTTGGAATCCCGACTGACAGGTGTTCAGAAAATAGCAGGGAACCTGATGGGAGTGGAAATAAAAAAGTTTGGTGATGCTGTTGCCTTTTATGTAAAGAATATCCCAGGTCCCTCATTCAATAATGTGAAGGGGATGAGTGGGAATAATCTGAATGAGATTGATGGCATTTTAGATTTTTATCATGAAAGGGGGATACCAGCCAACTTTGAAATCACTCCTGCTCATTGTTCTGCTGAGCTATTTAAGTTGCTTTCAGAGAGGGGCTATTTTCAACGTGGGTTCCGTACGGCACTTTATGGTTCATTGTCAGATGATTTCACTTTGAGCGAGGCGCAGGACATTTCGATCCGCGAATTCGAGTATGATGAATTTGCCATTTTCGGGCAGATTTATACGAAAGGATTTAACATGCCAGCTTCATTAAGCGAATTTGTGGCGCAAAATAATCAAGTATTACATCAAAATAAGCAATGGACCTTTTATCTAGCAAGTGTGAAAGGGGAGCCTGCCGGTATAGGTGTTTTGTTTGAAAAGGACGGTATAGCGACACTTGCTGCATCTGCAACCATTCCGGAATATAGAAATAAAGGCGTGCACAGTGCATTGATAGCTAAACGTTTACAACATGCCCTACAAAACCACTGTAACATGATTGTCGGGCAAACAGCCTATGGCAGCGGTAGTCTTAGAAATATGGAAAGGGCCGGAATGAAAATTGCCTACACAAAGGCGATTTGGACGAAACTCTGATACATAAAAAGAATGCTTCTTATATGGAGGTTACAATGCAAGGATATAATGTTCTAATGATTTATAGAAACGATATGAAATCTTTATTAATGTGCAAGCGATTACGGGAGCCGTACAAAGGCTTGAGTAATTTTGTTGGTGGGAAAATCGAGGACGGAGAAACTGGTATGGAAGCTGCGTATCGGGAATTGTTTGAAGAAACGAGTATTTCAAAAGCAGATGTGACATTGCATCATGTCATGGATTTTACCTACTATGTTCATGATTGCTATGTGGAAGTTTATGTTGGCAGATTGAAGGAGGAACTCCAGGTTTCAGGGGATGAAAATGAATTATATTGGTCTGATTTGAATCAAGATTTTTTTGATATGAGCAAATATGCAGGTGAAGGCAATATTGGCCATATGGTTGAGCAAGTAAATATGATAAAGGATGAAATTTTATCGGATTGAATGGGGTGCGACATGAAGATTAGACAGGCGAAGCAAACGGATGCGAAAGGCATCGCAAAAGTACAGGTTGATAGTTGGAAAACGACCTATAAGGATATTGTGCCGGATGAGTATTTAAGCAATATGACGTATGAGGCCAGAGAAGAAAAATGGAAAGATATCATTCCCCAAACGACTGTATTCATTGCCGAAACAAATGATGGCGAAGTTGTTGGTTTTGCAGGTGGAGGGAAGGAAAGGACGGGCAAGTACCCTGATTACGAAGGGGAGTTATATGCCATTTATATCCTAGAAGAGTACCAGGGAAAAGGGATAGGGAGACTGCTAGTGGAGGCTGTTGTCGAAGATTTAAAACAGAAAAATATTTTCTCTATGACTGTGCAAGTGTTAGCAGAAAATAATTCCCGACTCTTCTACGAGTCTCTCGGGGCGGAAAAGATTGGCACAGATGAGTTGGAAATTTCCGGGAAACAGCTGGATTCACTCATTTATGGTTGGAAAAATATAAACACAATTTAATCTTTGTATGTTGAAAGTATGGACGATGGAGGGAATTTCAAGTGAATCTCGATATTATAAAGCGCTTAAATGCAATTCAAGATGAAAGTCATTTTTCTGGGGCGGTGCTTGTTCAACAAAACAGTGAAGCTTTGGCGGAGACAAGTTATGGATTCGCAAACCGTTCCGAACAAATTGAAAATCAGCCAAGTACACGTTTTGGCATTGCTTCTGGATGTAAACTTTTTACGGCTATTGCCATTTGTCAGCTCGTTGAAGCTGGCAAACTATCTTTTGATACAAGATTAAAAGAGTGTCTAAGCTTTTCCTTTCCTCATTTTTCTGAAGAGGTCACTGTCCATCATCTTTTAACACACACATCGGGCATCCCAGACTACTTCGATGAGGAAGTGATGGATGATTTTGAAGAGTTATGGATTCAGACTCCAATGTATCAAATAAGGAGTTTACAAGACTTTCTTCCGCTGTTTCAAAATCAGCCTATGAAATTAAAGGTAGGGGAAAGATTTCATTATAACAATGCCGGATATATTTTGTTAGGGTTGATCGTCGAACAGGTCAGTGAGCAAAAATTTGCCGATTATATCGAGCAAAATATTTTTAAGAAAGCTGGTATGGTTGATTCGGGTTATTTTGAATTTGATTCTCTCCCTTCAAGGACAGCACTTGGATATCTAGATTTTTCTGATGGTACGTGGAAAACAAATATTTACTCATTGCCGGTAAAAGGTGGGTCTGATGGGGGAGCATTTGTGACTGTCAGGGATATGGCAAATTTATGGAAGGCACTTTTCAATCATCAACTGTTAAGTGAAGACTATACGTGTAAATTGCTTACTCCCCATATTTACAGTGACGATGAGAATAGCTTTTATGGCTATGGAGTCTGGATAGAGAAAAAGGGAGATTCCATATTGAAATATCATATAATGGGCTATGATCCGGGCGTTAGTTTTCATTCTGCATATTATCCTGAAAACGATATTCAATCGGTTATATGCTCGAACAAGTCGGAGGGAGCTTATGATATGTTTAAAGGGATTGAGGAAGAGGTCTTAAAAATTCCCTATAAGGAGAAAACTGATGAAAGAAAAAAGAACTGAAACCATTTTTAGAATCGATTATGGAGATATTTATCTTCAAGAGTTCCGAATTGAAGATGGAGAAAGTATATACAGAATATCCAATCAGCCTGAAATATCTCAATTCTTGCCAGACTGGAAATCAACAAAAGAACAGAGAGTTGAGTGGATGACCCAATATGAAATACCAGCGAATCAAGCATTTCTTCAGGCGGCAAAAACAGCAAACATAGAAGGGCAATTTTTAAAACTTGGCGTATTTATGAAAGAAACAGATGAATGTATTGGTTGGTGCTGTACGGGGATAAAAGATGAGCTGCCTTCACCGAATCGAGAAATTATGTATGCCGTTTCAAGTCAACATCAAAAGAAAGGATATGCTACGAAAGCGGCAAAAGGATTAATTGATTATTTGTTTACACATACAAATGTAGAAAACCTTAATGCAATTGCATTGATTCACAATCGATCATCCAATAAAGTGATTCAAAAATGTGGTTTTACTTATCTGTCTCAATGGACGATTGATAAGGAACGATACAATCACTACATGCTATGTAAATCAGATTGGAAGAAAAACATGAAAGGAAGCCCTTTACAGAAAAGTAGGCTTTTATCCAGGGCCTAGATTTGCCAATATGAGCAAAGAAATATAGGCTGTGAACCAGAATAGAATGAGAGGAGGAATGTAAAATGGGGATTGATTTTCATAGCGAGAAAAATAGTAGAACTTATACAACCCGAAAAGCTGATCATTCATGGGTTGAAGCAATAAATAACCTTGTACCGATCAAAAATATATCTAGGGCTATAGATATTGGCTGTGGTGGAGGCATTTATTCGAAGGCGTTATCAGATATGGGAGTGACTTCAGTTACTGGAGTTGATTTTTCCAAGACCATTCTTGCAGGGGCAAAAGAAAACTGTAAAGAATATAAGAACATCTCGTTCCAGCTTGGGAGTGCTTTTGATACTGGCTTAGATAGTAGTAGTTTTCATTTATTGCTTGAAAGGGCTTTGATCCATCATTTTGAGGATTTAGAAGCTTGTTTTAAAGAAGCATATAGAGTGTTGGAAGATGGAGGTTTTTATATTGTTCAAGATCGTACCCCCGAGGATTGTTTATTAGCAGGCAACGAAAGCCATATCAGAGGGTATTTCTTTGAACTTTTTCCAAGATTAGTTGAAAAAGAGACAAATCGCAGACATCATAGTCAAATTGTCATTGAAACGCTTAAAGAAACTGGATTTAAAAACATCGAAGAAGTTAAGTTATGGGAAATCAGAAAAGTGTATGATACGAAAAAACAATTACTAAATGATCTAAGGGAACGAACAGGAAGAAGCATTTTGCATGAATTAGATGATAAAGAATTGCAGGAATTAATCAATCATATAGATGCCTCACTGGCAACAACCGATAACATCATAGAAAAAGATCGATGGACGATTTGGAAGGCAGTGAAATAATCAGCTTGAGAAATGGGATGTAGGTTTACAATGGCCATTCATGATGGTTAATAAAGCTGCTGATTACAGAAGAACTAGCCATGACTAAATACTATACAGATCCGATAACTCCTACTATAAAAGGACGGTTTTGAACTTCCTTGTTGGGAAGCCCAAAAACCGTCCTTTTTAATAAACTACAACAGGGTCGTATGTGTTGAGGTTATCATACACTTTTTTCATTATGCTCGGAGGCGTATTGACGCAGCCACCTGAACCATCATTGAGATAGGCTGTTTTAGCCCAGTTATTCCTCCAACTGGCATCGTGAAAACCTTGCCCGCTGTTTGTAAAGGGAGCCCAGTATTTCACATCAATTTCGTAATCGGGCTTACCTACCGCACTGCCTTTTAGTGTGTACGGGGTTCGCTTAAAGAGAATATACCAAACTCCAGGAGATGTATCTTCACCGGTACTATGTTTGCCGGTCACTACATCCGTTGTGACGACTAATTTTCCATTTCTGTAAATCCATATCCGCTGTTCTGCAATGGAAACTTCAGCATATGTGTCGCCAATCCCGTTATTCTTGGTCGTTTCATAGCCAATTCCTTCATTTGTCCAGCCATGTCCGTAAATATTAGCGGCCGAAATGGATTTTTCTCCTTTTTCAAAAGCTTTCTGAACGGTAGCTAACTCTTTTTCAACATCTAATGCCCATCCATAGCCTTCTGCTTTTACGGAAATAACCTTGCCTGAATGCGTCTTAAAATCTATATTTTTATTTAAAGTGGATTGTGCTTGATTAATTTCATCGATCTTGTCCTTAATAGTACTTGCGGTGATTGTCACCTTATCATCATTCGAAATAGTAGCATCTTTAATTAATTCACTTGCTTTTAAGGTATACACTTTATCCTGTACCTTATAATCGACTGTTCGCTCCAGAAAAGCCTGATACTTTCTTTCCAATTCCTTAACTATTGGATTGTCCGATTCGATAGGCTTTAAGAATGCTGGCTTCAGATGGATATCGCTCGTATATTTCTGTTTCTCAAAATCTTGTAAGATAGCTGGAATATCATATTGTTCTCCATCGATACTATTGGAGATGACAATTTTACCGTTTTCCAATTTAACCTCTGCATCTTGGGGAGCCTTCAAGTCCTCATTTATGGATAGGAGTTTCTCTTCTAATTGTTTGCTCATTGTTTTGCTTCGAAACTCATCCGTTTTTTTCGGCATTAACCAATAATTTTGTTCCTTTGAGGAAGGAAAAAACGTCCACTGTTTTTTTAACAATTTCTTTACTGCAGGCATATCTTGATCCGAAAATGCCATTTGCGTATCCTTTTCATCTAAAATAAGTTCGTCACCTACATAGACTTTGTTTGTTAATGTAGATGTTTTTAGTTTATTTATTGCCTTTTCAATTGTCAGCCCACCTACTTTTACATCATTAATGGCAATTTTCGAGTTGAAACGGGTTGCCTGATAATAGCTTAGCCCTGCAAGTATGAGGGCAGCGACAATTATAATAACTCCTATTACAATGAAATAAGGATTTTTGAATCGGTTCCGCCCTGCATTTTCTACAACTGGTTTGTGTAACACACTCATTAACATTCCCTCCGCTACTTGGTTTTCACCGAAGAATTAAGTTTATTTTACTATAGTATTAAAAATATTACTATCATATTACAAAAATATAAATGGAAAGGGTGTCATAATTTGTGGTATTTATAAACTTCTTTTGTTTACAGAAATGGGGAGATTATGTTTCGCAACAAAGGTTCCACTGAATATATGCTTAGGCACATAAGGGCGAGTGCAAGTAAGCATGCACAGGCCGAGAAAACTTGCGTTACGTTCGATAATCATGTCGAGGAGCTTTATAGAATAAATTTTACCCTGATACTAAACTTGCCAATATGAGCAAAGGAATATAGGTTGAAAAACATATTTTCTTAAAGACTAACACGTTTTTTAAAATGTGGGCAGGATAGTTAAATGAATAAGTCGAATGAAGTAAATATGACTGCCTATAGAAAAAAATAAATATTTGAGGGGAAATAACCACAAATGAGTAACCAAATTTATGTGAATTGGGGTGGCCATAATGTTAAACTTACATGGCTCCCAATGAAAAAAATTAACGATTACAATAAAATTACAAGCGTACATGGATATTGTTTTCATAAAGGTCACATTTTGTTAGTAAATGTAATTGATAGAGGCTTTAATATTCCAGGTGGTCATCTGGAAAAAGGGGAAACTCCGGAAGAGGCTTTTCATAGAGAGGCATATGAAGAGGGCTATGTAAAAGGCGAAATTGAATATATAGGAGCAATTGAAGTAAGTCATGAAGATAATCCATTGTTTGTTCCTAATGGAAAGTATCCACTAATTGGTTATCAAGTATTTTACAAAATGAATATAGAAGAATGTCTGCCTTTTCTTCATGAAAATGAAACCACAACTCGAATTTGGATCAAACCTGAAGAGGTACCAAATATAATGAATGACCACGAACTTTCCTTATTAGTGTTAAAAGAGGCGTTAAAAATAAAGTAATCTTTCGCAATTAACAAGTAGTTGAAAAAGAAACGAATCACAGACGCAATGTCAATTTGTAATCGAAATGCTTAAAAAAGCTGGATATAAAGAAATAGAAGATTTATCACTTGTTTGAGAAAACATAGAATATCAGTTGGTGTACATGCATTACGAGTCACCGTCATGATTAAAAGGACTAATTTTGCCATTTGGAAATACCTTTACAAGTTTTGGTCGACAGCTTGTTCCAGTACTATTGAATCGTGTTTATGCTGTTTTTCTGCATTGACGGGTAAGTAATGTACGCACAGAGAAAACATAAGCAATGCGAATAGAAGTAACTTTTTCATCTAATCAACTCCTTTTTCGAATAGTATTTCGAAAAGGAGATGGATCCCATCTTAGTCAATTGCAAAATAGTAGCGTTGATTAATATAAGTTTTCTTTCAGTCAAATAACGGACCATCTCTTTACCTATCTGCTAGATTTTTTAACGTGTCATCGTAATTTTCAAACAGATCTTGTAACCCATCTAAGAAATCTTGATCAATGTCTTTTAAAACGTCTACATTTAAAGGAGCAAATTTCTGTACAGATACTCGACCGTCATCTTCTAATTTAAATTTAAGTTCGTCACCTTGTTTTACCTTTAAATGATGTAATACATCTTGCGGAAGTGTTACTCCAAGACTTTTTCCAATTCTTGTTATTTTTCTTTCCACTTTTTTCACCGCCATTTCTTTATCTTTCGATTTTATCAAAAATGGGCAAAGTTATAATATCAATGAGTTAATTTACTGTTATAGCGATGTGTATATTATAACGTGGGAGTGAAAGAAGTGCGAATTAAAAAAAGGTCTGAATATCTTATTTTTGTCCCTTGTTTCTAGGTTATCGAACCATTCAGTCTTGAATTAAAACCGGTGCAGAAAATTCTAACTGGTTTACATAAATTCAAGATCACCAAATGTTCAGAATACTGACAAAGTGACAAACTATCTTTTACAGTTATTCAGATAAAATATATATAAAGGGGAGGATTTGATGAAGCGCATTGGATTGTCCTTTGTTGTTGTATTATTGATTTTGGCCGGGTGTTCTTTAAAAACGTCTATGGAGACGCTTACGGATGAATATACAACAGCTGATATCGCTACAATTGAAACCATAAGCTAAGAAATGTTCCTATACCACCATAATTACGATAATATGGACAGAGGAAATCACGATTATACTGAAAAGCCACTAGTCATTGAACCTCTAGTTGAAGGATTTAAAATCTCTAGGGGAGATGTAATTTTCTACCATAATGAAAATGGAGAAAAGGATATCTCAAGAATCATTGCCCTTCCGGGTGAAAAGATCAAAATAACGGGAGGTCAAGTGTATATTAATAGTCAAAAGTTGGATGCCTTTTACGGATTCGCTCATCGATTAGGTTTAGATAAGGATCGTTATTTTGAGATGATGGATGAAGCTGGGAATCAATACAATAAAAATGGAATGAGAGAGTATTTTGAAACGAATATGGAGCAAATAAAATTAGCGAGTGATGAGTATTATTTGATTGATGATGATTGGATGCGTGGAAAAATGAGGGTGATAAAAGAACAAGATATTGTTGGATTTGTATTAGGTTATACAGAATAACTCTCTTAGTTGATTACTTGTTTTGCCATAAAATATAATATGGATCGAGGCTACAATAAGAGGCCTCATTTTAAAATACTATTGAACTATATCAATTAACTTATTGGTCATTTCTTCTGATATAGTATATATAGTGTGTGTATCATCAATATTCATTAGGGTGCTTATTTGCTCTTTTTCTCCTAGCCACAAATGATAACCGTGATTAGAGCCATCTGCACAACCGACTTCTAAGTCGAACTCAGGTTCAATCATATTTACTATACCTTCTTCTTTAACAGCATTTGAAATGACATTTTTGAATAAATCGAGGATTCCTTCATCTTCAAATTCCGCATAAAAATCTGTATTCACTTTACCGAAACCACTTGATTTAGAAATACTTACTTTTGCTATTTTTCCATCAGCTATTCCGTTATTACAGCCTAACAGAGTGGCAGTCATAAATGTCAATGATAAAACCAGCATAATAATTATTCTCATTTATTATAACCTCCAAGCGTATTACTTAAATTAGACGAGGTAACCCTTATAAAGTTTCACTTCTGCTTAAAAAAACAAACTTTACACTGCATCTTCAGCTTCTGCATGGGGAATGCCTTTTTTTAGTAGGTATCGAAAAACGATTTAAGTTCCCTATTTATCTCATTATTTTTGGTTCGATCCTCCATTATTCTTCCCTACCTCTAGAAAAGTTTACAACATGAGAATGAAAAATTTACTTTTATAGAGACCATTTCATTTAACAGTAGGATTGCTTTATACATTAATGTATAATAATACGTAATTATAATTTTTTATACAAAGAGGAGGTGAAGCTAATGAATTTAATCTGTGAGTCCGAACGGTTAGATGATTATGTACAGGAAACAGATGAAGTAGATTTTTCTCATGCACTTATTCGCGCAAAGGTGAACGAGCTTTTCCACTCTTCACAAACAGAAATAGAAAAAGCAAAAATCGCATTTGCGTTTGTTCGGGACGAAATCGCTCATTCCTGGGATATTCAGAGTGAAAAAGTGACGTGCAAAGCATCAGAGGTTTTGGCTGAGAAAGAGGGGATTTGCTATGCAAAATCACACTTATTAGCGTCCTTATTACGTTCCCAAGGAATTCCTACTGGCTTTTGTTATCAACGATTGACATTATTGGATACACCTGAAGCTGGATATTGTATTCACGCTTTGAATGCCGTTTACTTTCGGTCACTGAATAAATGGGTGAGATTGGATGCGCGTGGAAATAAAAAGGGGGTTCAGGCTCAGTTTTCAATTGCAGAAGAGAAATTAGCTTTTCCCACACGAAAAGAGTTTGGGGAAAAGGATTATCCAATTATTTATACAAAGCCCCGTCCCAAAACTATTGCTGTATTAAAGAAATATACTGATCCACTCGAAATGTATAAATATCATTTGCCCGAAAGCTTATAGTGATTTTGTTAGAAAGTAAGTCTATAATGACTAGATTAATACTAAGAACATTTGAGGGAGAAATCATCAGTTGAATTTTGAGTTTTGCTAAAGAGGAAGGGAGAATGGCTATTGATGGCAAACAAATTACCGTTGAAAGGTGACCATGTAGGGAGTTTTTTAAGAACGGAATCTATTAAACAAGCAAGGGCAGCTTATGCAAAAGGGGAAATTGATAAAGCCTCCTTAAAAGAAGTAGAAGATCGTGAAATTGAAAAACTTGTACAAAAACAAATCGAGGCAGGCTTAAAAACGATCACTGATGGCGAGTTCAGACGTATTATTTGGCATCATGATTTCTTTTCCGGCTTTGAAGGGATTGAATTGATCAAAAATGAGAGAAAGGCAACATTTGGTGGTGGTCATAAACCAAAACCAATTACGATTGTTATTACGGACAAGATTAAAAATCATCACCATTATATGATCGAACACTTCAAATTCTTGAAGAAAGCTGTAGATAAGTATGGCGATGGAACACAGGTTGCGAAATTCGCCATTCCGGCACCAAGTGTGATTATGTATCGTTCCATTAATGAAAAAGAGAAAGAAATCTATCCAAACGCAATCGATATGTTTCATGACTTAGGTGTGGCGTATAGAGAAGTAGTGAATGCTTTATATGAAGCTGGTTGCCGGTATATACAATTTGATGACACGACTTTTACTGGATTTAATGATCCGACTTTTACCAAACGTATGATGGATTCAACGGGATTAAGTAAGGACAAGATCTTAGATCTAATCATTAAAACAACGAATGATGCTTTACAGGATAAACCAGAAGATTTAATCACAACAGTCCATATGTGCCGTGGAAACTTCCGGTCAAATCACCTGCATACGGATGGCGATTACGCGTATGTCGCACCTATTTTTGACCAATTACATTACGATGCATTCTTTTTAGAATATGATGATGAACGTAGTGGCGGCTTCGGGCCATTAAAATATATCCAACGCCGTGATGTGGAAATTGTCCTTGGGTTAATAACTTCTAAATTTCCGGAATTGGAAGATCCTTTCGTCATAAAAGAAAGGATTAAAGAAGCAAGTCAATTCATTCCTTTGGAAAATTTAGCGATAAGCCCGCAATGTGGATTTGCTAGTTCGGAGGAGGGAAATGTTTTAACAGAAGAGGAACAATGGAAGAAGATCAAACATATGATTCAAATTGCTGATCGTGTATGGAGAAAAGTATCTGTCAATAAATGAAATCAAGATCAGCGTCATTAGAAAATAACGACAATCTCCAAACACGGAGAGGAGGTATAAGACAGTGGATAAATTGTGGAACAACTCTTCAAATTAGATGAAATTTGAGGAGGAAGCATGAATGAATTTACATTTTAAACATGAGAAAAACATCCAGATCGAACAATTAGAAAAATTGTATAATGATGTACAATGGTACGCGTATACACAAGATTTAGACTTGTTGCAAAACGCGGTATTACAGTCATTGGACGTGTTATCGGCTTGGGATGGGGATGAATTAGTTGGGCTCATCCGTGTGGTAGGGGACGGGTTAACCATTCTCTATATTCAGGACATCCTAATATTGAATACTTATCAAAATCAAGGAATCGCAACTCAACTTATGCAACGGATTTTACAAAAGTATCGGCATGTTCGGCAAAAAGTTTTATTAACGGAAGAGGCGGCGGATGTAAGGCATTTTTATGAAAAGAATGGCTTTGAATCGTGTGATCAAGGTTTATTAGTTGCTTTTACTCAGGTAAGGTAAAGAGCATCAAAAAGTTGTATCTGAAATTCAGATGCAACTTTTTGCATGAACCTTAAGAAAACAATTCAAGAACTGTTTGACTTTTATAATTTAGTTCGTTATGATTGACAATAATTTCATAATCAATTTGATGACGAGACAGAGTAGTTATGTTTATCTTATCTACAGAGAGTTGACGAGGTGCTGAAAGTCAACGGTAAGACCATAATGAAAATCCTCTCCGAGAAGCAAAGTTGAAAGCTTACTTAAACTTTGACGGCATTCTACCGATACCCAGGACGCGTATGATGGTACGTAGTGTATGGACAGATGAAAAACCACTACTATGGTTTTTTTATTTTGTTTATGGAGGCTTATATATTTGTATATAAACTCGATCTCTGCGTATAGGGGTCGAGTTTTTTGTTTAATATTTATTGCTTTTTAAATAAAAATGAGGTGAACAAATTGAAAGAGGCCAATGTCGAAATGGAAGAACGCATTCGGAAACAATGGGAACAAGAGAGAACATTCGAGCGTTCCATCGCGAATCGTGAAGGGAAAGAGACGTTTGTTTTTTATGAAGGTCCGCCAACAGCTAATGGCTTACCACACGCAGGGCATGCGCTTGGTCGTACGATCAAGGACTTTGTCGCAAGATACAAAACTATGACTGGTTATCAAGTATTGAGAAAAGCGGGTTGGGATACGCATGGTTTACCTGTGGAATTAGAGGTTGAAAAGCAGTTAAATATTCGTGGGAAGGAGCAAATTGAGCAGTACGGGGTAGAGAATTTCATTCAAAAATGTAAAGAAAGTGTTTTTGCCTATGAAAATGAATGGAAACAATTTACGAAAGCTCTTGGGTATTGGGTCGATATGGAGGATCCGTATATCACGTTAAATAATGATTATATTGAATCTGTCTGGAACATATTGTCCACGATCCATGAAAAAGGCCATTTGTATAAAGGGCATCGAGTTGTGCCGTATTGCCCTCAATGTGAGACGTCTTTGAGTTCCCATGAAGTGGCCCAAGGGTATAAAGATGTCTCGGATTTATCGGTTACCGCTAAATTTCGTTTGAAGGGAACCGAGAATGAATATTTGTTAGGATGGACGACAACACCTTGGACATTGCCAGGGAATGTGGCCTTAGCTGTTAATCCAGAGATGAATTATGTACGAGTGAGACAGGGAAGGGAACAATTTATTCTCGCAGAGTCTCTGGCTCCAGTAGTAATGAAAGAGGATTATGAAATCCTCAATGTGATGAAGGGAAAAGATTTAATCGGTCTTGCTTACGAGCCGCCATTCCACTATGTGACAATCACGAATGGCCATAAAATTATTGGCGCTGATTTTGTGACAGAGACAAGTGGAACAGGCATTGTTCATATCGCTCCAGCCCATGGGGAAGATGATTACAAGGCGACCCAAGAGAATCAATTTGATTACGTGAATGTAGTCGATACGAAAGGTCGTTATAAAGAATACGTAACGCCACTTGCAGGCCGATTTGTAAAAGATTGCGATGTGGACATCATCAAGATGCTATCCAAACAAAATCTCTTGTTTGATAAACAAAAATATGAACATAGTTATCCCCATTGTTGGCGGTGTGACAGCCCTCTTCTCTACTATGCAATGGAAGGCTGGTTTATCAAAACAACAGCATTAAGAGAAAAAATGCAGGCTAATAATCAAGAGGTTGAGTGGTTTCCTGCCCATATGAAGGACGGTAGGTTTGGGAATTTTTTAGAGAATATGGTGGATTGGAATATTGGTAGGAACAGATATTGGGGCACACCATTAAACGTGTGGATTTGCCAAGAATGTGGAAAGGAAAAAGCCCCACATTCTATTAAGGAATTACGGGAGCTTTCTGCAGAAGAAGTACCGGAAAACATCGAATTGCATAAACCTTATGTGGATCAGGTGCAATTTACTTGTTCCTGTGGTGGACGGATGCAGAGAACAAGTGAAGTGATTGATGTTTGGTTTGATAGTGGCTCAATGCCATTTGCCCAATATCATTATCCATTTGAAAATAAGGATTTATTTAAGAAACAATTCCCTGCTGATGTCGTGATTGAAGGGGTGGACCAAACAAGGGGCTGGTTTTACAGCTTATTGGCTGTCTCTACTTTATTTACCGGGCAATCCCCTTATAAACGTGTTCTTTCTTTAGGGCATATTTTAGATGAAAATGGCCAAAAGATGTCCAAGAGTAAGGGGAATGCTTTGAACCCTGTGGAACTGATCCAGGAGTTTGGTGCGGATTCGTTAAGATGGGCATTGTTAGCGGACAGTTCACCATGGCATAATAAACGTTTTTCCAAGAAAACGGTTAGTCATGCCAAATCCAAAGTGATGGATACGCTCCAAAATGTGTATTCCTTTTATTCGCTGTATGCAGAAATCGATCAATTTAATCCAGAAAGCGACCTAGGAGGGACACGTACGACTCTTGATGATTGGATTTTATCTCGCTTGCACACGGTGATGAAGGAAGTGAGACAAAGCTTAGAGGATTACGATATCACGAAAGGGGCAAGAGCGATTTCATTGTTTCTCGATGATCTTAGCAATTGGTATGTAAGGCGCTCTCGACAACGCTTTTGGAGCAGTGGAATGACAAAGGACAAAAAGGCAGCCTTCAGCACGTTATTTGAAGTGTTAACAAAACTGTGCCAGCTAATGGCCCCTTATACACCGTTTGTGACAGAGGACATCTACACAAAGTTAATGAATGACAGTGTGCATCTATCAGATTATCCACAAGCAGATGAACGCTTTATCAACGAACAGTTAGAGCAGGAAATGGATGCTGTTTTACAAATCGTAGAGCTGACAAGGTCGCTTCGCAATGAAGTCGGAATCAAAACAAAACAACCTTTAGCGAAATTAATCGTTATTCCGACAGAAGCCTATCCTTTATCACAGCTGCAACATTATTCATCCATCATCAAAGAGGAAGTAAATATAAAAGAAGTAGAGTTTAGGCCGGATGGTCAAGAATGGCTCCAACTTGATTTTAAATTAAATTTTGCTGTAGCAGGGCCAAAGTTTGGAAAATCAATCGGTGAAATAAAGAATAAAGTAGCGGATTTAAAAGAGGAGGATAAGAGTAAATTCCTTGAAGAAAAAGAAATCCAATTCGTGTTGCCATCTGGCGAATCCGTTACGCTCACGACAGATGATATAAAGATCGAGAAAAAGGGAAGAGATGGGTTTGAGTTATTAGAGGGAAGCAACTTTTTAATCTTATTAGATACAACCCTAACACAAGAATTAAAAGAAGAAGGATTGGTCAGGGAATTTGTTCGGGCTGTACAAACGTATCGAAAGGAATTGAATCTTCCAGTTGATTTACGAGTAGATCTGTTTGTTCAGACCGATCCAAAGTTGCAAAAAGTATTAAAAGATTTTAATGAATTAGTGCAAAAGAATCTAATCTTGAATGAAATCCACTTTGAAAGTAAAACGGAAATGAAAAGTTTCAACGTGGAAGGGAATGAAGTTAAATTATCCATTAAATTGTAATGTCTAAGTTACATTCATTAATTGGCTTATAGTAGAAGAAGGGAGAAAAACCATTCTTCTACTATTTTTTAAACCGATAGCCTACACCCCAAATGGTTTCGATAAGTTGTGGGTTGGAGGGGTCTTCCTCAATTTTTTCGCGAATTTTTCTGACGTGAACGGTGACTGTGGTGAGGTCTCCCACTGCATCATAACCCCAAATCCGTTCCATTAACTGTTCTTTTGTAAAAACGATGTTTGGGTTTGTTGCCAAGAATTGAAGTAAATCAAATTCTTTCGCCGTAAGCATTCGCTCTTCACCATGCAGAAATACTTGTCTTGAGTCACTTTGGATCGTTAAGCCTTTTATTTGGATGTGATGCTGTTTGGCTTCACGATTAATTAACCGATCATAGCGCGAGAGATGGGCTTTCACTCTTGCGACCAACTCACTTGGATTAAATGGCTTAACAATATAGTCATCGGCACCCCGATCAAATCCCCGAATTTTGTCTATGTCTTCTTTTCTAGCTGTGACCATGAGGATCGGGATATCCAATGTTTGCCGCAACATTTTACACAATTCAAAACCATCAATCCCAGGGAGCATTAAATCTAAGAGAATTAGATCGTAAGTGTGGTTTCTAGCAAGTTCTAATCCCTTTTCACCTGTTGTAGCGAAAACCATTCACTTCTAAATAATCACGTTCCAATTCAGCGATATTTCGTTCATCCTCAATGATCAATATCTTCTGCATGTATATCCCCTTTTTTCAATTTGAAATAGATGCTTGTTCCTTTTCCTAATTCACCATCCGCCCAAATTTCCCCACCGTGAGCTTCAATCATTTTCTTTGCAATCGATAATCCCAATCCACTTCCACCAGTGGAGGAGTTCCTCGAAGAATCAGTACGATAAAAACTTTCGAAAATAAAGGGAATGTCTTCCTTGCTGATCCCGATTCCATTATCTTTGATTTCTACATAGACATAGTCAGGATCAGAGGTAAGGTGAACGATGATTTCTTTCTGCTTATCCATGTATTTCAAACTGTTTTGGATTAGATTGGTGACAACACGTTTCAATTTCTCCCGGTCAGCTTCCACGATATAGGAATCGTCTTTGTTTGCCACCAGGATAGCCGTTCCTTGTTCTTTCTCCAATTGAAAGGCCAACTCTTCTATAAAATCAGCAAAAAAAGAATATAAATCCACCTTTTCAAAATGAAAGGGCAATTGTTTTAAGTCCAACTTAGAATATAAAAATAATTCGTCAATGAGCGCATCCATATCATGTGTTGTTTTATAAATGGTGTCCATATAGCGTTCTAATTTTTCTGGAGTATTGGCAACACCATCTTGAATGCCCTTCACATAACCTTTGATGGAAGTTAACGGGGTTTTCAAATCATGAGAGATACTGGCAATCAATTCCTGGCGGTTTTGTTCATATTGCACTTGGGCTTCCTTCGCCTCTTTTAGCTTCAGACGCATAGATTCAAATGTTTGCGTAAGCTCCCCAAGTTCATCCTTTTTATTGGATTTAATCCGAAAATCTAAATCATCTTTACTGATTTTCTTGGCGGCAAGAGATAACTTTTGGATGGGGCTGAGGATGCTTTTGGACACATAATACGTTAATAATCCATTGGTGATGATTAAGACAAGGATCATGGCGATCAAGCGAAATATCAAAAATCGAGATAAATCTGCACCATAGGGCTCTCGATTAAAAATCACAAACAATACATACCCCAAAATAATTTCGACTAAAAAAAAGCCGATGATCGGAATCACAATCATGCCTATATTGGAAAGAACTAAACGTTTCTTTATCGACAAAGCGATCACCTACATTGAAATTGGTCGTCATTGTTTTATTATAATATAATAAACTCCAAAAAACAGGGCTGCCAAGCATGGACAGCCTGTGTCATATCATTCCTTACTGGGACGGCTTTGGCTTTTATGATCGATTAACGGGACGAGGATGGCACATACGAACGAGGTGAAATAGGGTAGAAATTTGATTCCCATCGGTTCATTCCATAAAACCATTCCAAGTATGCCAATAAAACTAGATAAAGCGATGCCCACAATAAAGCCTCCGATTATCCCAACAATCACAGCTAAAAAAAGTCTCATTTTCCATACCTCCCATTCTCAGTTTTTGTCTTAAATAAGGTCCAAGTCTTGATCACAATCGAACACGACAGCACAAATAGTAAAATAGCGATCACAACATGCATAGGACCGATCCATGGGAAGACGGTTCGCATATTGGCAGTAAAGTACATCAGGAATATGGAAACGAATATTCCAAATAGTTGCCAATAGGCCCAACGCGGCATCACACCGACAAACGCGAAGACAAGCATGAAAATGGGTACATTAAATCCAAACAGATGGACAAACATCATGTGCTTTATCCAAACTGCTGAATCCATAAAAATTGCTATCCCTGCTAAATATAATTGTACCAAGATACATATGGTAAAAAGGATAGCTAAAATAAGATAAGTCATTCTTCCAACACGCATTCTCGTATGATTTGTTTTCAAACAAATTCTCTCCTAAGTTCATCTGTTTCCATCATACGAGGCAATTCTAAATCCCTTCTTATGAAATTCTTAAATAAATCTTAAATGATTTGGAAGATCCTATTTTTTCATAAAGACAGGCACAGGAATGCATAAGAGTGGGGAAGCGTCCATGATTCAATCGCACTTCCCCTAAGTATTGGTTTTCTCTTTGATTATCGATTTTCTTCAAGCTGACGATCCAAAAACTGCATCCGCTTATTAAACAGGGTTGGATAGGATAAGTAGCCAAGCATACTGCTAGTGATCACTGCTGTAGTAAGGAGCAAAAAGAGTATCAGTAATTGAAACATAACAGCTTGGATAGGATCGGCCCCTGCGATGATTTGCCCACTCATCATGCCAGGAAGCTGGACAAGGCCAATCGTTTTTTGACTTTCAATAGTAGGAATGGTGCTTGCCTGAATAGAGGTAATCAGCTGTCGATGAATTGCTTGTTTAGGTGTCCCACCCAGTGACAAAATCAGTTCTGTTTCATCCCGGCGAGAGGCCATTTCCGCTGTGAACCTGTTCAGAAAGAGAATTCCCAATACCATGGAGTTCCCGATCACCATTCCGCTAATAGGGATGATATATTGCGCTGTAGCGGGAGTGATTTTCAGTCCCAAGAGAATCCCTTGTGTTAATATTTCAACAAAACAAAAGGTGAGAACCAATTTCCAGGTAATTCCCTGTATCGAAGCCCCTTTTTTTCGGGCATTTAGTGCGGCTGCCCCGATCATAAGTCCAACCATCAATAAAATATAAAGGAAGTTTTCCGAATCAAAGACAAATTGAAGGAGATATCCCACTACAAGTAATTGGATAATCGAACGTACTGTGGCAATGAGTGTATCTTTTTCCAATCCTAATTTTAATGTTTTCGATAAAATAAGCGGAATGATGACAAAAACAAGTGTCATCGTTAATGTAAGGAAGCTCATTCTACTTCCCCCTTTATAAAGCGTTTCACTTTATCATTTTGCGGATGATTGAGTAAGTCGCTTTTTCCCGACTCGATCAGTTCTCCGTTCATCATCACCCACGTATAATTTCCCACCGTTAAAGCTTGCTGGAGATTATGGGTAATCCAAATAATCGTCGTCCTGTATTCCTCATTGATGTGCCTAATCAGCTTTTCAATATCCTGCTGAGAGACTCGGTCGAGGGAAGAAGTGATTTCATCCAACAACAATATATCTGGCCGATTGACAAGGGTGCGTGCAATCGATAGTTTTTGCCGCTGACCACCTGATAAGTCCTTACTGTTCCGATCTAAAAGATCCTTTTCCAGACCAACAACATTCATTAAACGGTTCTCTTCTTCCTTAGGCAAAACTTTGCCTTGAAGTGTTAAAGGAAGATCTAAGTTTTTCCGGACACTTCCATGGATCATCGGGGCATTTTGCAAGGCAATGCCTACATTGCGGCGCAATTCCACCTGGTCATAATCATCAATCGGTTTGCCGTGAATGTATATTTCCCCTGAACTTGGTGATTTCATCGCATTGCATAATCGGAATAAGCTCGTTTTTCCAGCCCCCGAAGGCCCCACTAAGGTGGTGATTTTTCCTTCGTGGAAAAAACCGGTAATATTTTTAAGGATCTGTAAACCATCTACTGCATAATTCACTGATTCAAAGCGAATCGCCGCTTGGTTGTTTGTGTTCAAGTATTTCACTTTCCCTTCATTATAAAAAAGAAATCTAATTGGATACAAGTTACATTATAATATAGTTATTGGAGACTAAAAGCCAATTTTGACTACAAAGGCTTTATAATATGAAAAATATAGCGAATGGAAAATGGAGGGCCCTATTATGAGAAGTGAAGCTGAAATGATGAATATCCTAATGGAGTTCGCAAAGGATGATGATCGCATTCGAATGGTCACACTGGAGGGGTCACGTACAAACCAAAATATTCCCCGTGATTCATTCCAAGATTTTGATATTTCCTACTTCGTAACAAACCTTGATTCTTTCAAAGAAAGTGCCGATTGGTTGGATCTGTTTGGAAAACGTTTGATGATGCAGAAACCAGAAGATATGGAGCTTTTTCCGCCAGAGTTAGGGAATTGGTTTTCCTATATTATTCTATTTGAAGATGGAAATAAGTTAGACTTAACGCTTATTCCTGTAGAGGAAGTGGAAGATTATTTTTCGAAAAGTGATGGGCTAGTAGAGATCTTGCTAGATAAAGATTCATTCGTCAAGAAAGACTTACAGGCGAATGATCAGCAATATTGGATTAAAAAACCAACAGCAAGAGAGTTTGATGATTGTTGTAATGAATTTTGGATGGTTTCAACCTATGTGGTAAAGGGATTGGCCAGAAATGAAATTCTTTTTGCGATCGATCATTTACATGAAATTGCTCGGCCCAATTTATTGAGAATGATGTCCTGGCAAATCGGTATAGAATGCGGATACACCTTTAGTGTGGGGAAGAACTATAAATTTATTCAGCACTATCTTCCCAAAGAGGATTGGAGAATACTTCTATCAACCTATTCACAACAGGACTATCCAAACATGTGGGAATCTTTATTTACTTGTTATCAGTTATTCAGAAAATACGCCAAACTTGTCGCGAATGGACTCGAGTTTCCCTATCCAGAATATGATGCTGCAATTACGCGGTATACGGAAAAGATTTATCGAACATGGAATAAGAGCAAATAAATAAGTGTCTGTCCCATCACAGTGTGCAGGAGACAGACATTGATTTAATACAATTCATTATTCTATGGCATGGTAAAAATGGGGAAAACTAGGGTGGTCTCTAAATGAAGCGTTGCGTGGTTAAATATTTGTCTCGTTCATTGCTATCACATTCTAGGTTACATAACTACACCTAGATTGTATCATATAATATAGTTTAGAGAAGAGACTGGGTGAAATTCATGTCGAAAGTTGAAGAACTGGCTCTTGCTAATGAAATGGTTGACGGGAGGCCACTTTTGAAAATGATATTCACCTTAAAAGAGGAGAGTGTGTCAACTATGACAACTCCTATTGTCCAACTGGAGGATTATAATCCAAATTGGGAAAACCAATTTGCATATGAGAAAAGAAGAATAATCGGGGCGATCGGAAAACAAATTTTAGGACTCGAACATATTGGAAGCACATCGATCAAAGGGATGCAGGCCAAACCGATCATTGATATCATGGTTGGTTTACGAGACTTAAAAGAAGTGCCGCAATTAGTGAATCCGTTAGGGGAAATAGAATTTGAATATGTGCCAAAACCCGAATTAATAGATAGAAAGTTTTTTAGAAAGGGGGAGTGGGGACGAGGGACTTGCCATTTACATATATGTAAGTCCAATAGCAACGAATGGAGAGAAAAAATATGGTTCCGTAATTATTTGAGATTGAATCCTCAAATTGCCAAAGAGTATGTTGCTTTAAAAAAAGACCTAGCATCTAGATATACACATGATCGACCGACCTATACAATGAAAAAAGAACCTTTTATAAAAAGTGTGATTCAATTAGCAAGGCAGGAATGGGGGGGAAAGTGAATAGGAGAGTCGATTGCCGTTCATTCCCCTAACAGCAATCGACATTGGTGATACCTATTCAATTCGCCAATCCACTTCTGTTTGTCCTGTCTTTTTTAAAATTTCATTTGTTTTTGAAAAAGGTTTACTGCCAAAAAAGCCACGGTAGGCAGATAATGGACTAGGATGGGGAGACTTAATAATATAATGTTTCGATGTATCAATGAGCGCTTGTTTGCTTTGCGCTGCGCTTCCCCATAAGATGTAAATGACAGGTGTTGCTTTTTCATTTAACACTTTGATAACCTGGTCGGTGAAAATCTCCCAGCCTTTCCCGCGATGAGAATGGGCTTGTCCTTGGCGTACGGTTAAAACGGAGTTTAATAGGAGCACTCCTTGTTCAGCCCAACTTACTAAATAACCATGATCTGGTGGTGGAACCCCGAGATCATTCTCCAGTTCAATAAAAATATTTTTCAATGATGGTGGCTGTTTAACTGTCGGCTGCACAGAAAAGCTAAGCCCATGGGCTTGATGCGGTCCATGGTAAGGATCCTGCCCCAATATGACAACTTTTACTTGCTCAAAAGAAGTATAGTGGAGAGCATTGAAAATATCATGCATCGGTGGATAAATCGTTTGGGTAGCATATTCCCTTTTGAGAAATTCCCTTAATTTTACATAGTAGGGTTTCGTGAATTCGTCGCCTACCTTTGTAGCCCAGTCATTTTTTAAAATTTGTTTACTCATCCTATCCTTCCTAACCTATAAAACTATTTATTTGGATAAGCAAAGGATATCATATAAAAGAGATGAAAATAAATATGTAACCGTTGAAGAATGAAAAAAGACTGCCGAATGCCGACAGTCTTAAATATTTGCTTTTTACACTCCAAGCGTATTTTTCGCCATTTCTTCATATTCCGCTAAGCCAGATTTCGCTGCAAATTCGGCGATGCCAATGGGGTAGGCTGCCAAAAGCTCGGTAATATGTTCAAACATGGCAGGCCATACATAACCGCCGGCTTTTTTCTAATAGCCATATCAATTACTTCTTTATTTGAAAGAGTCCTTTCTCACGTATTGCTGAAATTTCTCGGCATCTGCCTTTTTGTATTCCACGACGACCATATTCAATTACTGGGTGAACCTCTCCAACTAAATCGAAGATTTTGATGGAGCATCCCTTATCTTAAATACAGTACAAACCAAGCAATTAAAACACCTTCGGTGCCTCTAGCGCCTGAATAAGACTAATGAATGAAGATAAGGTTTGACATGTTCTTTTTATCAACTCAGGAACTTTTGCCTGAAGAGACAACCATGACTTTTCAGACATGGATTTTTCGTAAGCTCGAATAAAATACCGAGCTGCAATGTTATAACTAGCTGATAGGTCAGCATGGTAAACCTTTCCCGTTGAAAATGTTGCAAGGTCCTTTTTATCATTTCTCTCTACTTTGCCAGAACCATCATACGCTAAAGCACTGGTATTGCGTGGGTTTACTCTAGTAATTCGCATCCCAACATAGTGAGCCATTTCTTCTACTTTGTTTTGAATAGCTGTTTTTCGCCAATAACGTAGTTTGAAACGAAGTTTCTTTGCACCCCAAAAACCTTTCGGCACTCTCATTTTATTGAGGTATTCGAACACGATTACATCACAATGGTGTTCTTGCGCAAACTTCACGATCTCATGAGATGTGTGGTTTACAATATGTTTTTGTAGTCCGTTTACTTGTCGCCAATAGTTTGGTGCCGCAACCCAACCAGAAGCACGCTGAACTTTTCGTAGTTTATTTGTTAAGTGATACAATCGGTCTTTTTCTTTGGTCTGATTAATAAACTTACGAGCCAAGACAGTGCCTTTTGCATCCATAACAGAACAAACCGCAGAGTTTGAGATCCCCAGGTCTACAGCACATACTTTTTGATTCTTTATGTCCGTTTTGCTTAATTTCACTTTGTTTGTATAACTAATGTTTAAAAAGTATTTCTTTCCAACCTTAACAAGCTTCGGACTGTGTTCTTTCCATCCCCAAACATTACGCTTATATAGGTCTTGTCCCTTAAACTTAATATCCATCCATACCCAATCTTTGTTATGGAACACCTTGATTTGAGCAGTAGTATCGGATGTTCTTACGAACATATTCCCCTTATATAAAACAGGAAACTCGTTATGTATAAGTTGAAGTTTAGGGGGATTCTTTTTAAACCTTTTACCTTCGGAAAGCGCCATTTCTCTTTCACTTTCCCAATTCCGATAGTTAGAACGGTAACTTTTAACTTTACCAAGGGCAGTAGCAATCGCACTTCGTCTAAAGTAAGATGGGAATTTATGAAAGTCCCGGTTAAATTCCGTGTATTTAGGAGAAGGGTTTGTTTTAGTTGTATGAATTAACTTTTCGACAGGTGCAACGATTGAACTTGAAGAAAAGCATTCTAAGTCATCAAATTCTTTATCAATCACTTCGATCATGTAAGTCAATGCCCGATTATAAACTTGCAATGTCGCATCAAAGATACCTGAATGGTTTATGATTTTGTGTCTCAAAGTTTTAGCTACCTTCATACCAACCCCTCCTTTCTAAAACGTATGTTCTACATTATATTATACTATATGCAGGTTTAGTTGTACATACAGATAGGAGAATTATGAAAGATTACAATAAGAATAGACACGCTTATTATAAATTGACTTATCATTTAGTTACAGTTGCAAAATATAGACATAAATGACATCTCCCCCTTATCATTGGGCTACGCGCTTCACACGATTGACGAGGGAGACTTCTTTCGGAATTAATTTTGACACGATGGGGGATTTTCCTTAAAAAAAGAGTTCAATAGTATAATAAAAAATATGCGGAAACGGACTGTAATTTGCGAAGATAGATATTATTCTACTCTTAAGTGTTTAAATATATCGGAATGGATGTGCTAGCGAATTTAACTATGGAGGATAATAATGAGTGATTTTCTAACAATTGATGAAGTAGAAGAAATTTTTTCAACAACGGTTTTTAATCATGGCAAACAATACTATCAGCAAGGGCGGGTAAGAAATTTATATTATGATCCAAATAACCTCATTTGGCATGCGATCGTGAAAGGAAATAGGGAGTATAAAGTGACGATCGAAGAGTTTGATCATGAATATGAATTTGACTGTGATTGTCCAGCTTTTGACAGTTATTGGGAACCTTGTAAGCATGTTGCTGCTGTATTGTTGAAGGTTTGCGAAACAGTTGGTGGACGTCCTCTAGGAACAAGTAAACAAGATGAAAAAGAGTTAAAGTCCGTACAAGCACAAATTCAAAAGAGGTTAACAGATCAGTTTATTCAAGGAGTTGCACACCTCAAACAGCATGAGCTAGCCGCAATGAATAGGAGTAAAACAACATTACAAGTCTTAAAGGTTGAATGGAGTTTCAGATTCCATCAATCTTATTATAATCGTGATCCGATCCTGTGTTTGCAAATGAAAACAGGTCCTAAACGAGTATATGTCGTGAAGAATATAAGGGAGTTTTTGCAGAATGTTGAAATGCTTGAGACTTATCCATTTACGAAAAACTTTACCTATGATCCTAATGAACATGTTTTTTCAGACAAGGATCAAGAGGTGATTCAGGTTCTCCAGAAGGCGCTACAAATGGAAAGCATGCATCAACGAATATATGGAGTATCCGATTATGAAGGTTCCGAGGAACGTTTCATCCCGATTCCACCTCTGTTGGCTGAGGAATTGTTGTTAAAAATAGCAGGAAGTGACTTGTTGCGATTTGAAGTTCAATCTCAGGTATATAAAGATATTCACATTCATCAACATGAATGGCCGATTTCTCTTCAATTAGAGAAAGGGGAATCAAGTGGATTTCAGCTTCGACCATCTGTGCCGCATCCATTAGAATTTTCAAGTTTATATGGCTTGTTGATCGAGTATAATCATTTTTATTTTCTGTCTCCAGCCCAACAAACATTATTTAAAGAATTAGTGGATGCTATTTTTGGACAGAAGCAAGCTGCTTTGCAAATTGACGAAGAACAAATAGAACCTTTTTTATCTCACGTTGTTCCTTATATGAAAAAGATCGTGAAATTGGAAGTTGCGGAGGAGATATCCAGTCAAATGGTTGATTTCCCGCTTGAAGCTAAAATGTACGTCGACCGAGAGGGAGATCGTTTGCAAGTTTCCCTGGAATATCAATATGGAGATGTTTGTTTTAACCCCTATCAAAATGAAAATATGAAAAATGAAGACAATGGTCCAATCCTTGTACGTGACTCGGAAAAGGAAGAAGCCATCAGTGATTTACTTGAAGCGACTTCTCTGACCGTCCATGGAAAATTACTTTATCTGGATGGAGAAGAGGAGATATGTGACTTTTTATATGAAACGATTCCCTTACTAGAAAATCAAGTGGAGATCTATTTAACAAATGCGGTAAGGACGCTAATTTTACCAGAAAGACCGTCTCCAGTGACGAATTTTGATGTGGATTCAGCTGGTAATTGGTTGGATGTATCTTTTAATGTAGATGGAATTGATCAAAAGGAAATCAAACATATTTTGCAATTTGCAGTCGAGAAGAAAAAATATTATCGCTTACCTTCAGGGGCTTTCCTTCCATTGGATGGGGAAGAATTTCAGACAGTACAGAAAATGATGGATGACCTACAGTTGAAACCATCGCAAATGAAAGATGATTCTTTCCAAGTTCCTTTATATAGAGGATTCCAATTGGATGAAGTGTTGAAAAATAACGAGGAACATAAAGCGCAATATGGAAAAAGCTTTCGACGCTTACTTCATCGCTTAAAAAACCCGGATGAGCTGGACTTTTCAAAACCCTCAAACTTACTGGCTGAGTTAAGAGATTATCAAACCTATGGATTTCAGTGGCTTAAAACATTGAACGTGTATCATCTTGGTGGAATTTTGGCAGATGACATGGGATTAGGGAAAACTCTACAAAGTATTGCTTATCTTTTATCTGAAAAAGAAGAGAAAGACGCGTTAGAACCCGCTCTAGTTGTTGCACCAGCATCGCTCGTATACAATTGGAAAAATGAATTCAAAAAATTTGCTCCATCCTTAAAGGTGGATGTGATGCATGGAACACGATCAGAAAGAGTGGAGAAATTAAATGATGTACGTTCAGCCGATGTCCTCATTACCTCTTATCCCACGTTGAGACAGGATATGGAAGAATATAGTCAGCATACATTTAGCACTTTGTTTTTAGATGAAGTACAAGCGATCAAGAACTATGCAACCAAAACGGCAAAAGCGGTAAGAAGTATCCAAGCTGATACCCGTTTTGCACTTAGCGGTACTCCAATTGAAAATTCAATTGATGAGCTGTAGTCGATTTTCCAAACCATTTTGCCGAATTTCTTCCCGAACCAGGCGGCGTTCCGACAAATAGAGCCGAAAAAGGTCGCGAAAATGATTCGTCCATTCCTTTTAAGAAGAGTGAAAAAAGATGTTCTAAAAGAGTTACCTGAGAAAATTGAGACAACTCATTATTCTGAATTGACGAAAGCACAGAAGGAAGTGTATCTAGCTTATTTAGAGAGAATCAAAAAGGAAACAGAAGAATCCCTTTTGGAAGATGGATTTCAAAAAAGCCGGATCAAAATTCTCGCTGGATTGACGCGTCTTAGACAATTATGTTGTCACCCGGCATTATTTTTAGAAAATTACAAGGGGCAATCAGGGAAACTAGATCAATTATTGGAACTTGTCTCCAATGCGCGTGAAAATGGACAGAGGATTTTGATTTTTTCTCAATTTACCAGCATGCTTGCAATTATCCGTGACCAGTTCATGGAGGCGGGGATGAATCTTTTCTATTTAGATGGTCAGACGGAACCGAAAGAGCGTGTTGCCTTAGTCGATCGCTTCAATCAAGGGGAAGCGGATATCTTTCTGGTTTCCTTGAAAGCAGGAAATACAGGATTAAATTTAACCGGAGCCGATACCGTGATTTTATATGACCTATGGTGGAACCCGGCGGTGGAAGAACAAGCGGCGGGCAGGGCCCATCGCATCGAACAAAAGAAAGTCGTTCAAGTTATTCGATTGATTACTCAAGGGACGATTGAAGAAAAAATCTATGAATTGCAACAAAGTAAAAAGGAATTAATCGAAACCGTGATCGAATCCGATGAACAAGATCTATCGAAAATTACGGAAAAAGATATAAGGGAAATCTTGAACATTTAAGTAGACCCACGAAGATATGTAGCAGGGCCCGACAGGTCTTACTAAAAAGCCATCTGGTTGAAAGGAAGATTGAGAACATGGAAAAAGTCGTCTATTGGTCAGCATTTGAACATGATGATATTCAATTATACCTAGCAGCTTCGAAAAAGGGATTGTGCTATGTCGCATTACCGAATGAGTCGTTTGAAACAATGGAGCAATGGGTTTTCCGTCACTTTTCGGCACCTACCTTAGTGGAAAGTGATTCATTCCTTCGTAGTTATGCTGATCAATTGCACCAGTATTTTCAGAAACAGTTAAAGATTTTTCAGGTGTCTTTAGATTTACGGGGAACCCCTTTTCAGGTTTCAGTTTGGAATGAATTAAGCCGAATTCCGTTCGGGATTACTTGCAGTTACTATGATATCGCCCTCAGGCTAGACAATCCGAAGGCGACACGAGCAGTCGGGACAGCAAATGGAAAAAATCCCATCCCGATTATTATTCCGTGTCACCGGGTCATTGGTAAAAATACCCTAACCGGTTTTCGGGGTGGATTAAGATTCAAGGAAACATTTTTACAATTAGAAGGGATCGAACATTATAATGTCGCGGGACATGCGAGATTCAACTTTTAATTATTCGTGGGATCGGGCCATGGACAGCAAATTATGTCATGATGCGCTGTCTGAGGGATCCATCAGCCTTTCCTATTGGAGATGTGCCTCCAAAATGCCGTTAAAGAAAATCTTGGATTGACTCGGAAGCCAACGGAAAAGGAGTTAAGGGAACTAGCCGTTTTGTGGAGAGGCTGGGAAGCGTATCAAACCTTTTATTTGTGGCAGAGTCATTCGTGATATGCTGGTTTTTCGGAAAAACAGAACAGAACGTCTGGATGAAAAACTCCTTGTCCTACCCTTTTGATGCAAAAATACTTACGAATGTTCACCTTGTATAAGGAATATGCTTATAAGAGCGAGCATATGGAATGGGGGTTATGAACATTGATCAACAAAGTGGACGATGCAATCAACCGTCTTATTGCCCAATTTCATCAAGATCAAACAGCAGACGGATCATGGAATTATCCATTTGAAATGGGGATTGTGACGGATTGTTACACGATTATTTTACTAAGAATGCTTGAGATTGAGAATGAGGAAAAACTAATTAAGGGACTGGTGCGCCGGATTAGGGAAAGACAACAATCAAATGGGGCGTGGAAACTATATAAAGATGAAAAGGATGGAAATTTATCCGTAACGGTGGAAGCTTATTTTGCATTACTATATTCAGGGTATAAACATGAGCATGAACCTAAAATGCAAGCTGCCAAAGAATTTATTATCGGGAAGGGGGGAATTTCACGAACACAATTATCTACAAAAATGATGTTAGTCATTACCGGTCAATACAAATGGCCTGATTTTTCAATCCCAATCGAATTTATGCTATTGCCGGAAACCTTCCCGATCAACTTCTTTGATTTCTCAGTATTTGCGAGATCAAATATCGCTCCTCTTTTAATCCTTGCCAACAAAAAGTTCACCATACAAACGAAACAAACGCCCAATCTATCGGATCTGCTTATTAACGAGGATGATACCTTCTTTACAATGGAGGAAAGACGTGAGTGGCGCTCTATTTTAGATGTGATTGAGCAAGGAATTGAAACTCTTTTCGGGTTGCCTGAGGAGCTCCATCAGCTTGCTTTAACGCGAACAAAGGATTATATGTTGCAGCGGATCGAACCAAATGGGACACTCGAAAGTTATTACAGTGCTACTTTTTTTATGATTTTTGCCTTGTTGGCTGAAGGGCATGGAAAAAGAGATTCCATCATTTTCCATGCAGTCAATGGGATCAAGTCGATGATCTGTAAAATTGGGAACAATCCCCATGTTCAATATACAACGGCGAATGTGTGGAATACGGCGTTAATTAGTTATGCCTTACAAGAGGCAGGAGTCCCCTTTCATTCCCCGGTCGTTGAAAAGGCCAATCAATATATACTGTCGCGGCAACATCATCGATTTGGCGATTGGGCGCTTCATAATCCGAACATCTTACCTGGTGGTTGGGGATTTTCCGATGTGAATACGATCAATCCAGATGTGGATGATTCTACTGCCGCATTAAGAGCAATGGCCTTATCTGTGGGGAAAACTGCCAACTTTCTTCCATCATGGAATCGGGGGGTGCAATGGGTAATGTCGATGCAAAATGACGATGGGGGCTGGCCGGCATTTGAACGAAATATCGATAAACAAATTCTGACCCTGCTTCCGATTGATCGTGTAGAAGATCTAGTATTAGATCCCTCTTCACCCGATTTAACAGGAAGGACATTGGAGTTTTTCGGAAATTATACGAATATAACCAAAGACCATCCGATGATTAAGCGAGGGGTAGATTGGTTGCTTGATCAGCAAAGGGAAGATGGATCATGGGATGCGAGATGGGGGATTTATTATATTTATGGAACATGGGCAGCTGTAACGGGATTACGATCTGTGGGGATTTCACCGCACCATCCCGCGATGCAAAAAGCAATGGGCTGGTTGCGTAAAATCCAACTAGCAGATGGGGGTTGGGGGGAATCTTGTAATAGTGACAAAGAAAATCATTATATTTCGTTGCCAAGCAGTACAAGAACCCATACAGCCTGGGCACTCGATGCCCTGATCGCGACGGCAACAGAAGTCACACCGGAAATAAAGAATGGGGTAGAATTTCTAGTTCAAGAAAAGGAAGCAGCATGGACAAGAAATTACCCAAAAGGAAGGGGAATGGCAGGAGCCTTTTATATTCACTATCATAGCTATGACTCTATCTGGCCCTTAGTCGCGCTTGCCCATTATAAAAAGAAATTTCATTAGAATATGGGGCAAGGCATTGCTTGTTTTAAATGAGAGTGGTCGTACACATCTTTTGTTTATGAACCCATATGACGAAATAGACAACGCCAATCTTGATTGTTTTAGTGGATAATTGGAATGAACTAAATTTATCTGGCATACCTTAGATTGAAAATAACACTAGATAGAGACAGAGCAGAAGGGGGAGTTATGAATTAAGAAGAATTACTACCTATTTATTTTTACGATTTTCTCCATGTTCTTAATAGCTGCCTGCAATAAAGAAGAGCTAAATAAGGAAGAGCCAACAACAGGGGACAACGAGAATGAAGCAGAAACATCATCTTGGGGATACGACGGAGAGCCTGCCACAGTCACGATGCTGATCAATGTCGGCGAAGAGGAGTTCAGCCGCCGTTATCAGGAGCAAATAGCTGAAGTGTACCCCAATATTACATTGAAGCTTATTTCCGGATCACCAAATGACTCCCAGTTTTTACAGGAACAATTCGCTCGTGGCGAAGTACCCGATATTATTCCAACCATCCCGACACTGGAATATATCGAAGATCTCGACTTGCTCATGCCCATTGACGATATGGTTGAGCAAAGCGGCTTTGACCTCGGCGTATTCCGGGAGGGCATCATCGACAACCTGCGCGCCATTGATCCTCTTGGCGAAGGGAATCTATACGGGTTGCCGATCGAATCGACGCTGATGGTTATGTACTATAACAAAGACATTTTTGACCGGCTTGGTGAATCCTACCCGGTTGAAGGAATGACCTGGGAGGAAGCGTTAGAGTTGGCAAAAAAACTGACGCGTGAAGTCGATGGCGTCCAATATAAGGGACTAGCACTCGAACCATCATATGCAATTCCATATACCCAGTTCGCTATCCCCGGCACCGACCCTGAAACAGGTGAGGTTTTATTCACGCAGGACCCGAACACAAAGCGCGTGTTCGATTGGCTTGACAAACTCCGCAACATCCCTGGACTGATGGACATGGACGAGGCTCGCCCGGATGGCTTCGGCGGAAACGGGCAAAACATTGCGATGTGGATTAGCACAGCGCCGTGGTTGCCACTACTTGCTCCGGTCGAGGGATTGGATTTCGATATGACCAGCGTGCCCGTATGGGAGGATATGCCTGGTATCGCGCCAACGACACCAGCGATGCCATTTAACATTACAAAACACAGTGAAAACAAAGAAGCCGCCTGGGCTGTTATCTCGCATCTAGCGACAGAAGAAGGGCAAAAGGTCCTCTCCGCCGCTGGAAGTGCGCCAACGTATGACAGTGAGGAAGTTTTCGCCTTATTTGGTCATATGGACTTAGAAGACGGAGCCACGTATAACGTTCAGGCCCCATTTATCAACCAGATGGGAGAATTGCCGCCGTATTCTAAATATGGACCACAGGTGACCTTCCATGGTGATAATTTTATTACAGCTAAAGCAAGAGAATTCCTTGAGTCTGATGTGGATGTCGTCACATATCTTCGGCAGATGGAAGAAGAGTATACTACGATTGTAGCGGAGATGAAGGCAAAAGAATAGTTTCAGAGGGAGGCACCCTCCGGTCGATGGCCGGAGTTTTTTGTGTACCACAGTTACAAAACCTAAGTGGGTAAACTTTATACAACCAACAATTAGCACTCATTTATGGGTAGAAAGTTGAGGGGGGAGTTTGAATGAACATAGAACAAACAAAGGACTATGAGTTAATCGCCAAATTAAATAAACCTGTTCATGATTTGCATTGTTCTCTATACCCGAAGTATTTTAGGGAGTACAACTTCGAAGATGTGAAAGATTTGTTTAAGCAGCTAATGAAAAATAGAGATTTTATTTTTCTTCTCGTAAAAGAGGACAAAGAAGCTTTAGGGTATGCCTGGATCGAAAGGAGGCACTATCCTGAAAATGTTTTTAACAAAGAATATATGTCTATTTATGTGCATCAAATTAGTATTGTTCAATCGGAAAGAAATAAAGGGTATGGAACATTTTTAATGGAAGAAATTTACCGTTTTGCCACTACACAGGCCATTGACCTCGTCGAACTAGATTACTGGGTTGATAATAAAATCGCCAAAGAATTTTATAAAAAGCAAAACTTTGTCAAGTATCGTGAGTTCGTCTATAAACAATTACCTCCCCCTTCTGATTTGTAATCAAGCGTTTAGAAATGTACTTTCAACTGTGAGAAGATAAGGGGAAAAATGTCGAAAGGAATGATTAGATGGCGATTCCGATTTTTGTTTCTATCCTTTACTTCATTGGTGAAATATAGTAAGATTAAATTGTGAAATACTTCACAAATAATAGAAAAAGGGGATAAATCCAAATGAGTAAACTGGCGGGGAAAATAGCGATTATTACTGGTGGGGCTCGTGGGATGGGGGCTTCTCATGTACGTAGGTTTGTAAAAGAAGGAGCAAAAGTTGTTTTTACTGATATTCTAGTAGAAGAGGGAGAGGCATTAGCGAAAGAATTAGGGGAAAAAGCCAAATTTATTAGGCAGGATGTTACGAAAGCAAAAGATTGGGATCAAGTTGTAGCTGAAACGGAAAAGGCATTCGGTCCGGTAAATATTCTAGTGAATAATGCCGGTATTGCTTTTCATAAAATGATTGAACAGATGACAGAAGAGGAATACAGAAAAGTGATTGACATTAACCAAGTATCTGTATTTCTAGGAATGAAAGCAGTGCTTCCATCTATGCGTAAAACAGAAAATGGTTCAATTGTAAATATCTCCTCTATCAATGGTTTGAAAGGATCGGTTGCTGCGGTTGCGTATAGTGCATCGAAGTTTGCGGTTAGAGGAATGAATAAAGCAGCGGCTTTAGAGTTTGCGCCATACGGCATCCGTGTCAACTCTGTTCACCCGGGAGCCATTGAAACACCGATGATCGTCCAAGAGGACAATAAGGAAATGGTCGAAGAATTCGCCAAATCCATCCCCATGAAACGGATTGCCAAACCTGAAGAAGTAACGAATATGGTTTTATTCTTGGCTTCCGATGACTCTAGTTATTGTACAGGATCAGAATTCGTTGTGGATGGTGGATCAACAACATTATAATAAATATTGAGGCCAGTCCCACCCGCTGCGTTAATGTTTTAGTGTAGAGGGGGGAATGGCCTATTATGTGTTTACATTTCATTTTCGTTTGGAACTTTTCTCAACTAATGTACGCGTTGGTGAAACAAGGCCTAAAACCCAGAACCAGAAAGTTATGTTATTTAACAATCATCGAAAAATCTCTTCCAAATCAACCTGAAACCCTTTTAATACTGTGGATTTTATAATCCCTTTATCTTTCAAAATATCTACCTGCTGATACACTTGTTCATCTGTTAAAGCATATATTTGAATCGCATTTAGCATTGGATTGACTACCCAGTACTCTTTCACACCGTATTTCATATAGGCTTCCATTTTTGTTATAAGATCATGACTTTGGTTGGATGGACTAAGAATTTCAACTATCATTTCCGGCACCCCAACATACTTGTTTTCTTCCAGTCCTTTATCACCACAAATAACCGATAAATCTGGAATGAATATTTTCGAATCATCGAGGTCATCTCTATATAGATGAATATCATAAGGAGCACTAAACACTTGGCATTTTCCGCCGTCAAGAAAGTTAAACAATTTTGCCTGCAGCCTACCAGAAACCTGTTGATGTCGTGTCGAGGGGGATGGTGACATAAAAACAATCCCATCGGCATACTCTAACAAATGATTTGTCTCTTCGCGCATTTTATAAAAGGTTTCAAGACTTACTCTTTTTTCTTCGGGAAGACTCATCGGTAAATCTCCTCCATTTAGATACTTATTATTATATTATACCACAGGGGTGAAGCCTTCTTTGCTTCGATATATCATCTTAACTGTAAATTTGTAATCCTGTTTGAGTACAAAATCTTATTTTAAGAAGTAAGGTTTTCCTCCTTTTACACGAAACATGAACGTTTCCCGTCATCTTGTTCTATTGTCCCACTGAGTGAATTTTTGGCTTATCCAAACAAAAAATCAATAACTTTATAAACTCTTTATAATTGTCTTTTATACTCTCCGTATGGAGGGATGATATTGAAAACGAATGTTTTAGAATGCAAGGATGTTTCGAAGAGAATCAGAGGAAGGTATTTGGTGAAAGATGTTTCTTTTCAGGTTGAGAGAGGAGCGATTTGTGGTTTGCTTGGTCCGAATGGAGCGGGGAAGACGACGCTTATTCGGATGCTGACGGGATTGATTCGGCCAACCGAAGGCGATTTATGGATTCAACAACAGAGTGTTGTGAAAAATCGGGAGCAGGCATTGAAGAATGTTGGAGCGATTGTCGAGTCACCGATTTTCTTTTCGTATATGACAGGTCGTGACAATTTAAAAAATTTGGCAAGGTTACATGGACTGTCCAAACGTGAGATTCATGAAAAGGTACTTGAGGTATTAGCGATTGTCGGACTTGAGGGGCGCGCTGACGAGAAGGTTCGCACCTATTCTTTAGGAATGAAGCAACGACTCGGCATTGCGCAATCGCTACTTGGCGATCCGGAGTTACTTATTTTAGATGAACCGGCCAATGGGCTTGATCCGATGGGAATGCGGGAATTACGAGAATTGATCCTGACCTTGAAAGATCAATACGGTAAGACGATCCTGATCTCTAGTCATCTTCTCGATGAAATTCAAAAAATGTGTGATCAAATCGTCATCATTCGTGAGGGGCAAATGGTGTGGCAAGGGGAATTGGATCATGAACAAGATTTAGAAACGTTTTTCATGGAGCGTATGTCCCAATGAAAACTTTAGTTAAGGTTGAATGGCAAAGATTGTGGAAACGAAAAGTACCGTGGCTGTTATTGGCAATAATCCCTGTCATCGTCTATGTTTCAGCTGTCTTTTGTCAAAAACAAAATCAAGCATTCACACCAGATGTACCTCAATACACAGTGGCGGGGAATTTTCCTGTGCTTGGCCTTTCGGAAATGTTAATGACTGCTTTTAATCTTGTGGCGATGATCATTGCAGTGATGACGGTTACGGAAGAATATCGCTCTGGATCGTTAAGAATGGTGCTCATCCGTACCAAGTCTTTTCAACAACTTATGTTAGCGAAATTTTTTGTGTTGGTAGGTTTCTTGTTTCTCTATTTACTGATTTATTTTCTTGTTTGCTATGGGATCGGGTTTTGGATGTTTTCCACTCCAGATACTTATCCACAATTTTACCATCAGGATCCGGTCACATTACTGGAAGGACTCCTATACAATATACAGTTTTATGGCTTGGCTTTTCTGACATTGATCGCCATTAGTAGTGTGATCTTTTTCGTTTCAGTTATTTCTCATACGATGACAACCGCGCTTGGGATTAGTATGGGATATTTGTTGGTTAGTTTTGCTTATCCCAATGTAATCCAATTATTCCAACCTTTAGTAGGCAATGAAATGACTTTTAAAATATTTTTCACATCGATTCCAATGATTCAATGGGAAGGGATCACAATGGTGCTTGCAGAGACACCACGTTTCTCAGGTTGGATGATGCTTGTTCTGATCAGTTATTTCGTTTTGTTTCAGATTTTGCTTCTGTTGGTGACGAGAAAAAAGGATATTTTTATATAAAGGGTGGTTCGATGAAAAACATCATTATAAGTGAATATGAGCGTACATTTAAGCGAAAAAAGACGATCATTGGTTTAATTATATATGCTTTTGTTTTAGCGTTGGAATGCTTTTTTTTATACGCTATGGGGGGATTAAGTTTTTATGATCCGGAACATTCTGTGCAATTAAATTCGATTAACACAGCTCCTTTTCTCTTGCGGGAATTAGGAATATTCCTTCATTTTATTCTTATACCAATGTTTGCCGTGGATAGTTTTAATGGAGAGTATTCATCGGGGGCTTTAAGGCTTGTATTGATCCGGCCGCAAAAAAGAGTTAGGATTTTGTTGGCGAAATGGATTGTGCAGGTGAGTCTCATTGTGGCGATCATGCTGGTGACTTGGCTAGTCGGCACGATGTTTGGCATCATTAGCATGCCGCATGTAGAAGAAACAAGTTTTTACCAAACCGGTTCGATGAATGCTTTTTATGGCATGCTGTACACATTGTTGTTCTATGGAGTGGCGACCTTGATTATGATCGGCGTAATGGGTTTATCCAGCTTGATTAGTATGATGATGCCAAATCCGATTTTGGCGTTTGCGGGGACGATTGCAGCCTTAATTGGAAGTCTGTATATCCATGATGTATTCGTATACTTCCTCACTTCGGATGCTATTTTCAAAATTCTTGGGGAACCGCAGGGAGAATTTTATATTAGCTTATTTCTAATCTTGGTCATAAGTTGTATGATGAATGTAAAGATATGGCAGAAGAAACAATGGATAGGATGAAAGCGAGATGACGAAGGTTTTAATTGTCGATGATGAAAAAGATATCGTTGGCTTTATGAAGGATTCTCTGACCGATCAAGGGTATGATGTCCTCACAGCTTATGATGGTGAGGAAGCCTTACAAGCTCTTGCTCAGGAACCTGATATCATTATTTTGGATGTAATGATGCCAGGAATGAATGGTTTTGAACTATGTGAACAGATTCGTCATACGATTACTTGTCCGATTATATTTTTAAGCGCGAGAGGCAGTGAGGAGGATCGAATCAATGGTTTGCTAGTAGGGGGCGATGATTATTTAGTCAAGCCATTTAGTATGAAGGAGTTACATGTTCGGATTATGGCTCATCTCCGGCAGGAACAAAGAAAAATAAGCGGACCTGTAAAATATTTACATTTTGGTCATCTTGCAATTGATTTAGAAGGATATACGGTTTTTTATCAAAATGAACCGATTGCTTTTACAACGAGGGAGTTCGAGCTGTTGACATTACTGGCCCTTCATCCCGGGCAGGTCTTCTCGCGTGAACAGATTTATGAAAAAATATGGGGCTATGATGCAGAGGGAGATTCATCCACTGTCACGGAACATATTAAGAAAATCCGGGCAAAACTGGCTAACCATAGCAAAAATGCGACTTTTATCTCGACTGTGTGGGGAGTAGGATATAAATGGGAAAAGCCGTAAAGCCCCTGCGCAGGCAGGTTATTACATCTTTTTATATAATATTAATCTTAAGTATTTTGGCAACGGTTTTAACGTGGGGGATCGTCCTTTTGATGCTGATAAAATACGCTGATAAGATAAATCCAGCTAATTATTATGAGGGGCAAATTCCAGTGATTATGGAATATGTGGAACAAGAGAAGGAGCAATTATTGCGGAAGGAAGCAAAGCAGGAATTGGAAAAGCGAGTTCCTCTTGAAGGAATGGATTATCAAGTATTAGATGTCCATGGAAATCTCGTATATGGTTCAACAACCAAGCAATATATAAAGGATGAACAGGATTTATTGCAGCGTTTGAATACAAATTTGCATGATAAGCATGATATTATTCGCTTTAATCCGCTCCGTAGTCAAAACGGTGATTTTATCGGGGCGATTGGTTTTCGCTATCAGCTAACCTTAGCATCTTCTAATCCGCAGTTAAAAGGATTCATCATGATTATCTCATTACTTTCCCTTCTTTCTCCCTTTTTTTATTTCTATCTATTTTCCGTTCTCATTGGAAAAAAGTTGAGCAAGCAAATGGAGTCACCGTTCCAATTTTTAGTGGAAGGCGCGAGAAAAATCCAACATCATGATTTGGATTTTCAATTAGTCGAGTTTAAAACGGTAAAAGAACTACAGGAATTAGTTGACGCTTTTGAAGAAATGAGGATTGCCTTGAGGGAGTCGCTATTACGACAATGGCAAATCGAAGAAGAGCGGAAGGAAATGGTGGCCGCGATTGCGCATGATCTGCGAACGCCGCTGACAATTATTCATGGTCATGCGGAAGGGTTATTAGATCAGGGGATCAATAATCAAGAAAGAACAAAACGTTATGTCAAAACCATTTTTACAAGTACGGAGCGGGCGGTGCAATTATTGGATCAGCTTCAAACGGTTTCCATTATTGAACACCCGGCATTTTCGATCGAAGTGAAGCCTGTGAATGTAACTGAATTTCTTACCGCGAAAATCAATGAATTTCAAATGCTTTGTCAAGAAAAGCACATTACTTTGACCACGTCGGTCACGATCCCAGCTCAGCAAAAGGCCGATTTGGACCCACAACGAATATCGCAAGTATTGGACAATATTATGATCAATAGTATCCGCTATTGCCCAGAAAACGGAAAAATCGAGTGGAACACCATGATTGATGAGAAAATGTTGATCATGGAAATCAAGGACAATGGCCCAGGTTTTCAAAAGCAAAACATTGAACAAGTCTTTACGAAATTTTACCGAGAAGATCAATCGAGAACTGGGACAAGCGCCCATTCTGGCTTAGGATTATACATTGCCCAAGAAATTGTGAAAAAACATCATGGCTTGATCACGGTACAAAATCGACCTGAGGGAGGGGCTGATACACGGGTCAGTATTCCGCTCATCCAAGAGGGCAGATTATGATATAGTAGAAACAATTTTAAGTTTCAAATGTACAACAAAGAAGGTGTGGTGTCCCACCCATCTTTCAAAAGGAGAAAAAATTATGGGTGGAACCATTTTTAACTGTGTGATGATTTTACTTGGAAGTACAATAGGCAGTTTATTTAAAAAAGGCATAAAGGAAAGGTATCAAGAGGTTATCATGCAAGCCATGGGACTCGCTGCTACGGCTCTAGGGATCCATGCGATCGTCAAGTATATGCCGGCAAGTGAATATCCCGTTCTTTTTATTGTCAGTCTAGCTATCGGTGGATTAGTTGGAGAGAAGTTAGAGTTGGAAGCGAAGTTTAAACGACTTGTCCAGCGATTTTCCAAGACCAATTTGGCTGAAGGACTTTCTACAGCGATTCTCTTATTTTGTATTGGCTCCTTATCTATATTAGGACCTGTAGAGGCCGCGTTACATGGCAATTATACCTATTTATTTACAAACGGAATTTTAGATGGGATTACCTCGATCGTGTTAGCGACTACTTTTGGAATCGGAATCGCTTTTGCAGCGATTGTTCTCTTTTTGTGGCAAGGATTTTTCTATCTGGGTGCTCTTTATATGGAAAGCTATTTAACAACCGCGTTATTAGCGGAAATTTCCATTATCGGCGGTGTTCTCATTTTAGCCTCTGGTTTGAGTATTCTCGGGATCAAAAAATTTAACACGATTAATTTGCTGCCTTCCTTACTCGTTCCTTTTCTCTTTTTTATCGGATTACATATTGTTTCATAGTTAAAATGACGAAAGCTATTGTACAGGATTGGAAATTGGTACGGGAGTAATGACATTTTAATATCGATAGACTGTGCAAGTCCTCCATTTGTTCAAATGGGGGACGTTTCTATTTAAACCCCTTTCATTTGTATTCGTTTCTTCCCATTTCAACCGATATTAATAGAATCTTTATAATCATTTATATTCTTTTAATACGGAATTTACGTTCAAAGTTTATGCTTAAGATGCTAGCAAATCAATAATTTCGGGAGGGGTACATGTTGAAAAAAGGCTTGTCGATGACTTTATTATCAACCATGCTGATTGGGGCGATGCTTGGGACGTCTCCTGTCTCTGCGGAAACACTGGAAAAAGACAAAGAGGTAAAAAACGTCATTTTTTTGATTGGGGATGGAATGGGCCCAGCCTATTCGACGGCTTATCGCTATTTTAAAGATGATCAAAGTACAGTAGAGATGGAGGACACAGGGTTTGATCCTTACCTCGTAGGCATGCAATCGGTCTATTCGGCGGATCCTTATTATGATGGAAAAGAAGAGGATGAAAAAGAAAATATTACGGATTCCGCGGCTTCAGCTACCTCGATGTCATCAGGAGTGAAAACCTATAACGGAGCAATTGCGGTTGACCTGGAACAAAAAGATACAAAGACCGTCCTCGAAGTGGCCAAAGCAAAGGGAAAATCAACCGGTTTAGTGGCGACCTCAGAAATCAATCACGCCACACCGGCTGCCTACGCTTCACATGAGCATTCTCGAAAAAATTATCAGGAAATTGCCGATGATTATTTTGACGACTTAGTGAATGGAGAGCATAAAGTAGATGTATTGCTGGGTGGAGGTACAGATTACTTTGAGAGAAAGGATCGTAACCTTGCCCAAGATTTCGAAAAAGCTGGCTTTCAATATGTCAAAACAACAGATGAATTATTACAGGCTAACGGTGAACAAATTTTAGGATTATTTGCACCCATTGGTCTGGAAAAAGCGATTGATCGTCCGAAAGAACAACCTTCTTTGGAGCAGATGACGACCAAAGCAATTGAAGTGTTGAGCAAAAATAAAGATGGCTTTTTCCTTATGATCGAAGGAAGTCAAATTGACTGGGCCGGACATGATAATGATATTGTAGGCGCTATGAGTGAAATGGAAGATTTTGAGAAAGCTTTTAACAAAGCCATTGAATTTGCCAAAAAGGACCAACATACTTTAGTCGTTGCAACAGCGGATCATTCTACTGGAGGCCTATCGATTGGTGCAAATGACGTGGGAAAATGGGATGCCGATGTCATTAAGGCAGCTAAACATACACCTGATTATATGACCCGTTTGATCGTGGAAAATGGGGAAGATATTCGAACGGTATTAGCTGAAAATATCGATTTTGATGTAACGGAAGAAGAAGTAAAATCTGTACAAGCAGCCAAAGACAATGCCTCGAAGGAAGATCTCTTTACTGAGGTAGATAATGCGATTGAACGCATCTTTGATGAAAGATCTGGCACAGGTTGGACAACAGGTGGTCACACAGGCGTGGATGTACCTGTCTATGCTTATGGGCCGAGCTCTGAAATGTTTGCCGGAAAAATAGACAATACCGACAATGCCAAAAACATCTTTCAAATCCTTGGCGCATCTTCTAGTGAAGGGGCAAAATTAGCGGATACCGCCACAAAGTATCCAGCTGGTATATTTGGTGGTTTTCTCGTTTTAGCAACAGGTGGATGTCTATGGTTTCGTAAAAAAACGATCCAGTAAGAGGGAGTAGTCCCTTTTATTTCAAGGTGTCACCTTGATCTGATGATGTGAAAGTGGTGGTGAAATGAAGAGAGTCGCTTTTATTCTAATTTTAATCGGGCTAGGGTTAATCGGATGGAATGGTTTTCAATTTTGGCAGCAGTCAACGACCAGCATCAAGAATCCATCCTTTGCCAAATCCATTGACAAAAACTGGGATCAAACAATCAAAAAGCCAACACTGCCTTTTACAGAAACTGAGCTAGTCAAAGCAGCTAGGGAATTAACTCCTAACTATGAGGAGGGGCAGAAAGTGGGAGAGTTTATCATCCCGAAATTAGGAACAGTGTATCCTCTATTTTGGGGTACGAGTGCCAATACTTTAAAGCAAGGGATTGGCATGTACGATACAACTTTTACAAGTGCCCCTGTTGAAAATCGCCATACTGCGATTGCAGGTCATCGGGATACGACATTTCGAAATCTTGATCAGCTTTCTGAAGGAGACCGGCTATATGTAACAATGGATCAAATCAAGTATGCTTACCAGATCAGAAAAACTTGGGTCACAGATGCTAAGGATCGTTCGGTGCTTGTAGAAAAAGAAAAGCCAACTCTTACGCTTACCACTTGCTATCCCTTTGATTATATTGGCCAAGCCCCAGACCGCTATATTGTTCAAGCGGAATTAATCGAAAAAGAAAAGATAAACAAACCTCCCTTTAAACTTTAAACTGGGAGGTTCTTTTTTAATCCCACTTACCATTCTTGTTCCCCAAAAATCTTACATTAGGAAGCTTGCTGCGTATTGAACCGTATAAAGCCAGGTCACTCGCCACTGTTAAAGCTCGGGTTCATTTACTCCCATCGACATATTGCACATAGAAGCATGTTTTCCTCTATTAGGTAAAAAAAACTAAAAGTAGAATTTATCTGGATTTGATGGAACTATTAAGACGAATTTGTCGTATAATGATTATACCAATTATTATGACCGTTTCAAGGAGGTTATCATGGGGGGCAAAAAGGTCTATATTCTATTAACAGATACAGGGACTATACTTAATAGATTAATAAAATTATATACAAAGCAGCCTTATAATCATGCATCAATAGGTTTTGATCTAAATTTATCAGAAGTTTATAGCTTTGGCAGAAAAACAGCGAGCAATCCCTTTGTGGCGGGATTTGCAAAAGAAGACGTAAAGGAGAGTTTGTTTAGGCAAGCAGATTGTGTCATATATTCACTTGTAGTCACCGAAGATCAATGGAAAAGATTGAACCATTTTATACAAGCCATTGAATCTCGGAAGGGGGATTACCGTTATAATTTGTTTGGATTATTGGGGTTTATGCTTCGTAAGCCAATCAAAAGGAGAAACGCCTTCTTCTGTTCCCAGTTTGTCGCATATGTTCTTAAGGAGTGTAACATCCTTGAGTTTGACAGGTCTATATCACTAATCGCACCGAATGACTTTCAGGAAATACCGACACTCGAACTAGTGTATCAAGGAAAACTAGGGGATTATTCTACTAGGTTCATGAATGAAAGTTTGGTTGAATCTGTTCCGTTTATATCGATTGAAATGTAACGAGGAAGTCTTATGGAACGGACCACGAATGAAAAAACCTCCTTTTCACTCCATTATTCTATTAACAGTAGCCCAAAAATAAGCAAGAAACGAGATTTAAAAAGGGATATTAAAAGAACGGACTCTGATCGAAATGGATCAAGAGTCCGTTCTTCATTATCCTTCTTTTTGTGGTTCCAATGATGTTTCTTCTGGTTTTGCACGATATACGACTAATGCCAAAATAACGGCTACGATCGACATGGCAAACGCGATGAAATAGACAAGCTCTACCCCAGTCACCATCGCCTGTTTGATCGTTGCAGGATCTTTGGGATTTTGTGCATTTTGCAAAAAGTGAAGTTGTTTCGCATTCATAATGCTAATAAAAACCGAAACACCAATGGCGCCACCAACAGGTTGTAGGGTGGACATGACAGCTGTTCCATGTGGATATAGCCGTTTGGGTAGCTGATTCAGTCCATTTGTCTCTGCTGGCATCATGATGGCAGAAACGGATAACATCAGCAAAATATAGCCAAGAATGACGACCCACAAAGGGGTGTCAGTCGACAATCGGCTCATCATAAACATCGTCCCACTTAGGACAACCGTAGCCGGAATCATCAACAGCCGGGGACCAAATTTATCAAAAAGAGCGCCCATAAACGGAGACATCACTCCATTTAAAATACTTCCAGGTAATAGAATCAAACCGGCTGTGGCGGCTGTTAAAGCTAAGGGACCTTGCATATAGATCGGCAAAATAATCTCAGAAGCAAACATCGACATGATAATGATTAAGAACATGACAACGGCATGGGTATACATAGGATATTTAAAAACTCGTAAATCCATAACAGGTTCTTCTAATTTTAATTGTCGCCATGAAAAAAGAATGATGCCGACGATTCCCACGATAATGCAGGTATAGACAATAGGAGTGAAAAATCCTGCTTCACTTTCTCCTGCTGCACTGAAACCATAAATAATCGCCCCAAAGCCAATCGTTGAAAAAATAATGGAGGGGAAATCTATTTTAGGTTTGGTTACCTCTGAGACATTGATCAAGAATTTATAAGCAAAGGCAATCGAAAAAAGCGCAAATGGCAGAACCGTGATAAATAAGTAACGCCAGCCTAAGTATTCAACAATTACGCCTGATAAAGTTGGCCCAATTGCAGGTGCAAACATCATCACAAGACCGATCAGACCCATGATTTTTCCGCGCTTATGTGGTGGGTAGATCAATAAAAACACATTAAAAATAATTGGCATTAATAAGCCTGTTCCAACGGCTTGTGTTAATCGTCCGACTAATAAAATCGAGAAGTTTGGAGCGATGGCACTGATTGCTGTCCCAATCGTGAAAACGATCATAGTACCTAGAAACAATTGCCTTGTTGTAAACCATTGTAACAATAAAGCAGAGACAGGGATAACAACCCCCATCACTAGCATGAACCCTGTTGCCATCCACTGAACGGTTGGTAATGTGATCCCAAATTCCTTCATCAACGTCGTCAGCGCAATATTTAATAATGTTTCATTCAAAATTGCAAAAAACGCACCAATGATTAAGGAAAGCATGATAGGCAATGTTTTCACACTGGGATCATCGGCTAGGAATTCATACTTTTTTGATTGATTATTTTTTTCCATTAAAAAACTCCTTCAGTCGTATTTTTTAAGAACAAACGCTTGTGTTCAGAAGTAGACGGAAGGAGTGTATATGCATGAAATTTCATAATCGTTTGGCAAGAAATAAACGAAAAGTTTCCCCTTTATTCATTTTTTAGTAGACAAACTCATTCCGAATCCTCTACACAAGTAGAGTTCCTTTCTATTCAATTAGGCTAAGGAAAATCGGAATAATAAGAATGTCATTTAAGAAACCTCCGTAAAAAATAGTAGGCTAATCATAGCAGATCCCTTTAGAAATAGCAAGAATTTTTTTGCGTGAAGAAACGATCATATGTTTAAAAGGTAGGATACAGGATAAAAACACCCTGGTAGTTTTTTGAAACAAAATAGCTTATTGCTTCGTATATAAAAGATACAGAAAAGTTGTTAATAAGTTTATCCCCGATCATAATCCCAGATACTTATTGCTAAAAACCATTTCACCGACATCTATTAAATTTAATCCTCTCTCTTATACGAATCATAGGCTTAAAAATAGAACTAGGCTTAGACCTTGTATAACGAATTTCCGAATGAATCAATCTTTTAAAAAGAAGTGGGGGTAATTTTATCAATAAATTAAATGAAGAGATAGAAATATTAAGAAGAAAGATGTATAAAAAATATGAAAGTGACCCGCGTGATCCAGAGATTTTATTGATTTCTCAAACGCTGGACAAGCTTTTAAATGTATTACAATCAAGACGAAATAAGAACGATCAATCCCTCTAAATGGCCGTGATGACCAACCGATGAATCAGAAAATTTTATTTGAAAAATGAAATATTTGGTAAAATAAATCGATGATTTATAGTAGAATATTAAGAAAGGAGGTAGATTTTTTTATGAGGCGAAAGGTTTCGATTGTGTTAGTGGGGGCAAGTGGATATGGTCACATTTATTTACAGGAGCTTCTGCAAGAAGAAAATGAGCAAATGGTTTTAGCTGGAGTTGTTGATATTTCACCGGAAAGGTCGAAATACTATCAAGAATTGTTGGATAGGAAAATACCGATCTATGGGTCTTTAGAGAAGTTTTACGAAGAGAATAAAGCAGATCTGGCGATTATTTCCACACCGATTCATTTACATAAAGAACATTCTTGTTTGGCTATGAATCATGGAAGCGATGTCTTATGTGAGAAACCACTAACAACAAACCTGGAAGATATTAAAAAGATGAAGGAAACATCAGAAGCAACCGGGCGTTTTTTAGCTGTGGGGTTTAATTGGTCTTTCACGGATTCTGTCCAACAATTAAAAAAGCGGATCTTGGCAGGGGAATTTGGTCAAGCAAAAAGATTTAAAAGTCTTACATTATGGCCACGGAATCTAGATTATTATAATCGTTCCGCTTGGGCGGGAAAAAGGGCAAGCCCTAGCGGTGAGATCATTCTTGATAGTATTGCTAGTAATGCTACTGCTCATCATTTACATCATATGCTTTATTTAGCTGGAAAAGCGATTGATCAAAGTGCTTCCCTAGCTGAGTTAACGGCGGAGCTTTATAGAGCTAATGAAATTGAAACGTTCGATACATGTGCTGTAAAGATAAAAACGCAGGAAAATATCGATATATTTTATTACGCATCTCATGCAGTGGAGGAATCAAAGGGGCCACGATATGTTTTAGAATTTGAAAAGGCTACCATTCGCTTTGATCAGAATGAGGACCCAAGTGATATTGTCGTGCAATGGGATGACGGGAAAAAGGAGCGTTATCCGGATCCTTCGCACACATTAGAGAAACTAAAGGTATGTGTACAAGCGATTTTAAGGGAAGACCATGACATTTTATGTGGGATTCAGGCATCTACTCCACATGCTAAAGCGATTCAAGCGATGCATCAATCTGTTCCGGAGATTCCCGAATTTCCTCCAGCCTTAGTGCAATACAATGAAAAAGAGAAACGTGTATCAGTTGAAGGGCTAGCCGAAACTTTAATAGAGTGTTACGAAAAATGGAGCTTACCAGCTGATTTGAATGTAAAATGGAGTCAACCAGGCAAGAATGTGCAAGTAGAATAGTAGAGAAAGGCACAATACCGTTTTTTAATATAGAATTTCGCTAATGCCAGATCTAGCCCAACGCCTTGCAAACTTTCGGTGGTTCGCCGTTACGTTAAGGGTGGAGAGGGAGAAAAAGCGAAAGGGCGCATTCTATCACCGTCACGTTAATAGGGGAGAAGAAGAAAAAGCGCAGGTGCGCTTTTTCTCCTAGTTTTCTTCATAGAAGGCAGGATCTTGCCCGTTCAATCTCCCATCCGCTTGAGTTAATGTAGCGATTTGTTTCATTTCGTCTTCTTCAAGAGCAAAATCAAAAATAGAGATGTTTTCTAATTGTCTGCTTGGAGAAGCGGATTTGGGTATGGGAATCGTTCCGAGTTGATAATGCCACCGTAAAATTACCTGCGAAATCGTTTTATGATGATGATCTGCAATTTTTTGTAAGAGTGGATTGTCCATAATGTCTCTTACACGTGCCAAAGGACTCCATGATTCTGTTTGAATGCCTTCTTCTTGATGCCAAACTCTCTGTTGTTCCTGATTGAAAAATGGATGTAATTCAATTTGGTTGATAGAAGGCTTTACACCTGTTTCCTTTTTTAAACGTTCGATATGATCGGGTAAGAAATTAGAGACCCCAATTGAACGGATAAGCCCCCATTTTTGCGCGTCAATCAAGGCCTGCCACGCTTCTACGTACTGATTCTTTTGTGGATTCGGCCAGTGAATTAAGTACAAATCATAATAATCCAATTGAGCACGATATAAGGATTCTTGAATAGCTTTCACGGCAGTATCATAGGTATGATAGCGACCCGGCAGCTTGGAGGTAATACGCAAATCTTCTCTTAAAATCGAGCTACGCCGAACAGCTTCTCCCACAGTTCCTTCATTTTCATAATTGTACGCGCTATCAATCAGGCGATAGCCAATCTCGATCGCACTCTGGATCGCACGAACCCCCTCGCTACCTTTAAGGCCATATGTACCAAAACCAATAACTGGCAATGTTAGCCCATCATGAAGAGTTAACTCTGGAATAGGTTGATTCATAGTAAACACTCCTTTCAAGATATTTTAAGAGTAACATAGATTGGAATTCATTTCACAAAATCAAACTCGGAATAGATAAAGGTTCAGAGGGGGCTTACATCCCCCACTAATATCCTATTAATCTAATCCAATAAGCCTTTAATTGAACATCCTCTTTTAAATTAGTTTAAACCCACTAAATAAAATCATCAGCGCCATAATTGCTCTTAAAGGTTTTACGGGCAATTTGGACGATAAGGTGCTTCCTAGAATAACACCAGGAATCGAGCCAAATAAAAGATTGAATGTTAAAAGGTAATCGACATTTCCAATTCCGGCGTGCATGATGCCAGCTGCGGTGACTAATACGAATGCATGGGCAATATCGGTTCCGACCAATTCCGAAGTCTTTAACTTATATAAATAAAGCATCACTAAGGCGAACAATGAACCTGCCCCTATGGATGTCAATCCGACCATAAAACCTAATATGGCGCCAATGATAATGGTTAAGGTCTTTTTTTCATGTAAAGGCTTCATTTGTAGACGATTCAATTCAAATTTTCCTTTTCCGAAAGTTTTAAATAACGTCGTCAAGGCGACTAAAATTAACACATACCCTAATGCATGTTTCACCACTTCCTCTTGATTGTTAAAAAAAGAATCAAATAAGTGGAGGGTTCCTACTGCACAAATCGCACTTGGGATACTTCCGATCGCAAGGTATTTCACTAATGTAAAATTGATCGTCTTTTGTCTCCAATGCTGAAAAGAACCAAAAAGTTTAGTGATGGAATTGTATACCAAATCCGTACCTACAGCAATAGATGGACTGATCCCTAATAATACTAGAATGGGTGTTAACAATGCGGCACCCCCGACACCCGTTAATCCGACCATAAAACCAATCAAGAGCCCCATTATAATGATTCCAACACTCACTGGGCACACACTCCAAACTTGCTAAATTTTTAGGCCTGCAGGACACAGACCACAAAGGCGTGGCGGCTGTTATCGCGAATTTAGCCTTTGTTCCTAAAATTTTATGTTATGATGATTAGCCTTGTTACTTAATATAAAAAAGGGACAGACCCCTAAAAAGGTGTCTATCCCTTGAGAATTTCTTTCTTCTTCATTGTTCTTCTTCTTGATTGATATTTATTTTTTTACATCCAACATATAAGCAAGAGAAAATGTCTAGGTCAGATTTTGACTTGGCTAACCCTTTTAAATAAGGGGTGACCAGGTCTTTAAAGTCCTCTCCCACCCCTTCTTCCTCCAAAATTCCATAGACATAAAGCTTTTTTTCATCGAATAACAGCGCTACATTCCCAACTGCTTTATTTGAAGAATCCACTACGTTTAACACTTGAAATTCGGGTGTGATGGCTTCAGGCGAGAAATAAATCTCCAACTCTTTCCACTCCTTTAGGTAAACTGTAATTTATCAAATAGCGTGTCATGATCATCTGTTGGTTCTTTTTTAGGAACATGGATAAGAACAAGACAGAGTAAACTCACAAACAGAGTTAAACCGGCTGTTGTTAGGAACATTCCTGTTCGGGACCATTCCATTAAAGCGCTAAAAATAGGCGGTCCGATCGCAACACCTAGAAATCGGACAGATCCATATAAGGATGTAACAAATCCTCTCCGGGCAGAAGGGACTGAGCCTGTAATAAAACTATTGATACAGGGAAGGGCAAGTCCAGTACCAATACTGCTGACACTAAGGACCGCAAAAAAGGGTACGAGATTTCTAAAGAAAACGAGTGATGCAAAAGAAATGGTCATGAACAATAGCCCGAGAATAATCAATGTTTTCATCAGTCTCATCCTTTTTCCTATTTTACTTCCGGTGATATAAGAGGTAATCGTCATAATCAAAAGAGGAATGGCTAATATGCTTCCTTTCAGAACACCGTCAATGTCGTAATCTTTTTCAAGGATGTCTGAAATATAAAAGAGAATGCCAAATAAAGTAAATAAACAAACAGCACCTGTTAAATAAGTTGCAAATAACCAACGTCCCTCTGTTTTAAAAACGGAAACGAGCCCCTTCATGTATTGGCCGATGGGCGGAGGTTCCTGATTGGCCTTTTTTTCCTTTACAAAAAATACCGTTAACAAAATGGAAATAAGGCAAAAAATAGGAAAGGCAAAAAAAGCTGCATACCAGAAGAGAATGGCTAGAAGGGAACCGAGAATCGGGCTAATGACCTTTCCGAAACCATTTGAGGCTTCCACTAAACCTAAAACCCGGCTCTGTTCGCCCCCTTTAAACAGATCCCCTGCTAATGCCATCGCAATTGGTGCCGTCCCAGCTGCTCCAATTCCTTGTAAAACCCTTCCAGCCATAATCCAAGTATAAGCATTGGAAAACCAACCTGCTGCAACACCGGCTAAAAGTCCCCCACTCCCGTATAAAATAAGCGCAGGGATGATAATGGCTTTTCGGGAAAAACGATCTGATAAATATCCCAGAATCGGAATGGATATCGCGGCTGCAATGGAAAAGACGGAGATGACTAAACTGATCTTAAATTGGGAAACATCCAGCTCTGTTTTCATTTTCGGAAGAATCGGAATCAGCATGGAATTACCTAGAACAAGAATCAGCGGGATTGAACCGATTGCGAAGATGGTTAATCCTTTATTTTTTTGTTTTTGCAATGATCAAACACCCCTAACAATGGAATAAGGTCTTTTTATCCCGGATCAACTGACAGTAAGACCCCAATTTCAAGAATAAGTTTCCTTTATTGTTTGTAGTGAAGTTCAGTTTATACTAGGCAATTGCCTAATTTCCCGGGAAGGGTAGATTATTTACACATTCGCCTAATGTTTGAATAATCTATCCATGTACCTATCATTGGTTTAAATCTGTTCAAAGGGGCTTATGATTCGCTCGAAATAAAACGAAAAAATAGAGGAGGCGTCCCGATGAATTTTTTAACATTACCTGAAAGGACATCAGGTAGAAGAACATATGGTTTAACTTCGGTCATTGACCTGGGAACACCGATAAGAGAATTAGAAAATATTCTATCCGATTACAGCCATATCATTGATATCGCCAAATTGGGAGTTGGCTCAGCTTACGTAACACCGAACATTAAAAAAAAGATAGAAGTGTATAAGGAATATGGTGTAAAGCCATATTTAGGAGGAACTTTATTTGAAAAATGCTATTACCAAAATAAAATCCCGGAATATCGTACCTATTTACAGGACTTAGGGATTGAATGGGTGGAAGTTTCAAATGGGACCTTAGATATTCCCCTGGATGAACGTCTGACGGCTATTTCTCAACTTAAAAGGGACTTCCACGTCATTGCTGAAGTCGGTTCAAAGGATAGCGATAAGGAAATGCCGATTTCCGAATGGAAGGAAGAAATCAAGGTCCTCCTTGAAGCAGGATGTGAGTATGTCATTACAGAAGGAAGAGATTCAGGTTCCGTTGGGATCTATGAAAAAAACGGTAATATAAAATCAGATCTGGTGCATGAAGTCATGAAAGATGTGGATGAACAGAAAATCATTTTTGAAGCACCTACTCCCAAACAGCAAATGTACTTTATTAAAGAAATGGGCCCGAACGTTAATTTAGGAAATGTCAAGCTAAACGATGTATTAGTTTTAGAAGCACAGCGCTGCGGTCTTAGAAGCGAAACGTTTTATTTAGGAGAACGCGAATGCAGGCTACTTTTATAAGACATTTGCCAACGGAATGGAATAAAAAAACATGGCTGCAAGGCAGAAGAGATATCGGCATCCCCCCAATAACAGAACATCTTCAACAGAAAATCGCCCATAGCAGGCGGTATCTGAAAGAACTTTTCCCATTTGATACCGTGTTAGCCAGTACATTAACAAGAAGCCAGCAAACAGCACAGATATACGGTTTTAAGTGGGAAACGGAAGCATTACTAGACGAGTTAGATTTTGGGCCTTTTGAAGGGCTACCGAAGGAGAAACTTCAGGAAACATTTGGGAAACAATGGATCGATCGACCTAGAGAATTAATTTTAGGGGAAAGCATGGATCATTTTGAACAAAGAATCATTTTGTTTTTAGAAAAATATAAAGAGTTCAACAATATTTTAGTCTTTGGCCATGGCGCTTGGATTCGCGCAGCAATATCCTATTGCAAGTTTGGGGATATCAATCAAATGAATAAAATCATTTTTCAAAACAATGACTATATCACTTTACCGATTCAAACGGAAGAAAGATCGAAGCGGGGAGGCTGAAGCATTGACTACTATGCTAACGTATGAAAATTGGGATGAGAAGAAGATTGCTGATTTTATGGAGCAACAGCCGGATTTTTTAGATGTATTAAAATGGGCTTTTGCTGAATACGGAGATGAGATTGTTTACGCGTGTAGTTTTGGAGCGGAGGGAATCGTATTAATTGATTTAATTTATAAGGTGAACAAAAAGGCACATATTATCTTCTTGGATACCGGGCTTCATTTTTCAGAGACCTACGAATTAATTGAAAAAGTAAAAAAACGTTATCCTTCATTGAACATCAACATGATTAAACCAAAGGTATCTCTAGAAGAGCAAGCAAAATGGCAAGGGGAGGAGTTGTGGCGCCATAATCCGAATCTTTGCTGTCATATCAGAAAAGTATTACCCCTTCAGGAGGAATTAGAGAAGGCAAAAGCGTGGATATCAGGACTAAGAAGGGATCAATCTCCTCTGCGTAGCCATACCCAATTTATTAATAGAGACGAAAAATTTCATAACATAAAAATTTGCCCGCTTATTCATTGGACATGGGAGGATGTCTTAACGTATATCCATGTAAATAAATTACCCTATAATCCCTTGCATGACAAAGGCTATCCAAGTATCGGCTGTGCCCACTGCACGGTACCGGTTTCAGATACAGGCGATTCTCGTGAAGGGAGATGGGCGGGACACTCTAAAACAGAATGCGGGCTTCATCAGAATTGAGGCCAACAGGAAGTTGGTCAGAACGGCGTTGCGTCAGGACGGCGTGAATTTAGCCGTTCATCCTTCAACTTTAAGTTTGTGTCGCTAAACGGGCGCTTGCGCTTTTCTTTAAACAATTTTGCAATGATGTGGAGGAAAAAAATAGTGATGAAAAGTGTACCACATGGCGGAAAATTAGTGAATCGAATCAACCTTGCTTTATCACATGATTTATCCCTAAATGATGTTGAATTGGATGATTTAGAATTAAGCGATTTAGAATTAATAGCAAATGGGGGCTATAGTCCTCTTGAAGGTTTTATGGGAAAAGCGGATTATGACTCCGTCGTTCAAACTATGCGACTGTCATCTGGACTTCCTTGGTCAATCCCGATTACATTGCAGGTCGACGAACAGAAAGCGCTGGAGCTTAAAAGAGGTGAAACAGTCAATCTAGTTTATAATGGCACGGTCTATGGACTCATGGAAATCGAGGATATCTATTGTCCCGACAAAATGCTTGAAGCCGAATTGGTCTATCAAACAACGGACATGGCCCATCCAGGTGTCAATAAGCTATTCCAACGTCCTGAATTTTATCTAGGAGGACCGATAACTCTTATAAAAAGGCCGGAAAAAAGTAAGTTTGCGACTTTTTATTTAGAGCCGATTGAAACAAGAGCGAAATTTGAAGAATTAGGTTGGGAAACAGTGGTCGGGTTTCAAACTCGCAATCCTGTTCATCGCGCACATGAATATATTCAAAAAACAGCATTAGAAAATGTCGATGGTCTATTTTTAAATCCGCTTGTAGGCGAAACGAAAGCAGATGATGTTCCAAGCGATATCCGCATGAAAAGTTATCAAGTGTTACTGGAACATTATTATCCGAATGATCGGGTATTCTTATCCGTTTTCCCGGCAGCCATGCGTTATGCAGGCCCGAGAGAAGCTATTTTTCATGCTATTGTACGCAAAAATTTTGGCTGTACTCATTTTATCGTCGGAAGGGATCATGCTGGAGTAGGCCATTATTATGGCACATATGATGCTCAAAAAATATTCAGTTCTTTTGAAAAGGAGGAACTGGGGATTACGCCTTTATTTTTTGAACATAGCTTTTACTGCAGAAAGTGTGAAAACATGGCATCTGAAAAAACATGCCCACACGGTTTGGAAGATCGGGTTATTCTATCAGGTACAAAAGTAAGAAGGCTACTAAAAAATGGGGAACAGCCGCCAAAAGAATTCAGTCGTCCTGAAGTAGTCGCCATTTTAATCCAAGGGATGCAAGAAGTCTATACAAAAAGTTAAAGGGTGTAAGTGAATGAAAACAATCAATCACATTACGTGGCATTATCCAGCGGTTACAAAGAAACATCGTCATGCCTTAAATGGCCATAAAAGTTGTGTACTTTGGTTTACGGGATTATCAGGGTCAGGGAAATCAACTTTGGCCAATGCCGTTGACTATAAATTGTTTCAACATGGTGTCAAAAGCTATGTATTGGATGGAGATAATATACGACATGGTTTAAACCAAGATTTAGGCTTTCGGGTTGAGGATCGAAAAGAAAACATTCGTAGAATTGGGGAGGTGGCAAAACTATTTGTGGATAGCGGTCAAATGATTTCAACCGCCTTTATATCTCCCTTCCGTGAAGACCGGGAGATTGTCAGAAATATGCTTGAACCCGAAGAGTTTATTGAAATCTATTTAAAATGCCCGATCCAAATATGTGAAAGTCGTGACCCAAAAGGCTTATATAAAAAAGCAAGAAATGGGAAAATTGCTGATTTTACCGGGATCTCCTCACCGTATGAAATTCCTGTTGATCCAGAAATCACAATTGATACGGAGAAATTATCAATCGAACAATCGGTTGATAAGATCTTTTCTTACTTTAAAGAAAAAAAGATCCTGTAAGAGGGGGTTAAAAGAGAATTGGCGAAACAGTCAATTCTCTTTTATCATAGAAAAGTAAACCTTTTATAGTTGGTAAAAACAAGGAGGATGTCCTATTTTTTTCTCCAACTTGGGGTTAATAGATTGATTTTTGGAAGCCTAAATTCCTGAACAAAATCAATGATATTGGTCGAGAAAAATTGGCAAATGATCGCGTAAACGACAATTTTATAATCGATGACAAGAGAGTTGAATAAAAAAATGAAAAGGTTGATTCCCATCATGACCTTTCCAGGGCTCCAATTCTTATAGCTAGCAATCATAAGGGCGGGAATGACCATTCCACCACTTGAAGCACCAAACCGAATCAGTAATCCGACGCCAATACCAAAAAAAATACTTCCTCCCAAAAGATCCAAATATATATTTACATGGGGAATCACAACTTGAGAAGTTAGAAACGACACGGTCATAGAGGTGGTAGCAACCGAAATGATGGTTCGAAACGTCCAAGTATAGCCGAAATATTTTAAAGCAAATAATAAAAATGCGGCATTTGCAAGCCATAAGGAAAAACCTAACGAAAAATCAAACCAATGATTCATCAAAATAGCCAAACCTGCTGCCCCGCCGGATGGGATCGAATGTGGAAACAAAAATAAGGACATCGCAAACCCTTGTAAAAAAGCTCCAAAAAGTAAAACCAAATAAGTCACGAGTGTTTTCTTCATTGTTAACGAAAAGGCTCCATCAAATCAATATTCTTCATCTCCACGCCCTGTTTCCCCCTCTAAAAATGTCCTTCCCTCCTCATTCTATGAGAAATGAGAGAAAAATATAATAAGAACTTGTCTTTAAAATTTCCCCTAACCGCTGAGGAATTGCAAAAACGTAGATCCAAAAGTGGTTTGGATGTACAAAATTGCGTAGGAAGTGGCCAAACGTAGATCCAAAGTGTGTTTGGGTGTACGAAATCACGAGGAAGTGCCAAAATGTAGATCCAAGGTGAGTTTGGATGTACAAAATCACGGAGGATCTGCAAAAGCGTAGATCCAAGGAGAGTTTGGGTGTACGAAATCGCGGAGAAAGTGCAAAAACGTAGATCCAAAGTGAGTTTGGGTGTACGAAATCGCGGAGAAAGTGCAAAAACGTAGATCCAAACTGAGTTTGGATGTACGAAATCGCGGAGGATCTGCTAAAACATAGATCCAAAAGTGGTTTGGATGTACAAGATTGCGTAGGAAGTGGCAAAATGTAGATCCAAAGTGTGTTTGGATCTACGAAATCACGGAGGATCTGCCAAAATGTAGATCCAAAGTGTACTTGGATGTGCAAAGACGCATAAGATCTAAAATCCGGGCTTATTCATCATCCCTTTGATCAGAATTTACATAGTACGCGTAATTCCCGTGCCCTTTTATGGTGAAATGTTTTCCAAGAATTCTCCTTATGGTATTTCTTGACTTAATCACCCTGCACCATTCCTGTATGGTGTTAGTGGTGATCTTCCTGTCTGGAAAAAGCAGCATAAATTCTTTGATACTTCTTAATATAGCATTATCTACTTTCTCTTCCTTCCCGCACCCATTACATATAACCCGACTACCAATTAAAGAAGTTGAGAGGGAATGACAGGATGCACATACAATCCCTTTTTTCACTTGCTCATAAGAATATTCAGGTAAATGTGTGTAAGGGGATTCATCTTTATGATCAGATAATAGTTTCTGTGCAAGCCGCATGTGCTGATCATTCGTTTTGGATGGTATCCCATGAAGTTGTTTCATAAAGCGGTTGATTTGATTCGGGAGTATAATAGGTAGCTCAGGATCCGCATGGTATAAAGTGAATTCGGGATGATTAAAGAGGACGTATCCTTCTACAGGAAGGTTCACGCCGTATTTTTGAAGGAGGCGTCGAAATAAAGAGACGCAGCGGTTTAATTGAAGAACGGGATTATGAATCTCTTTTTTGGATAGCGTATACCAATTGCCTGAATTAACATAATAATCACCTTCATAATACTTGACATCCACAAGATAAATCATATTTTCAAAAATGAGAAGAGTATCAATTTGAAAGAGAGTGTTGTTACATTTGAGGAGTAAGCCGTGTAAAATGAAACAATCGTTGGTTAGATTTTCAAGAAGTTCGGAAAATTTTTGTTCACCCTGATGGCCTTTTTCGAGGTTGATATACTGTTGCCTTTCATCGTAGGGTAGTTCAAAGCGTTGGTTTAAACATCGAAGCAATTCTAATAATGGTGGCTCTTGATATGGCTTGATAACCATTTCCCACAACCTTTCTAAGAAATTATTATGAATCTCTTTTATTCTATGAAATATCCTGGGGATTTTCAAGTATTTGTATGGACGCTAAAAAGTAAGGCAATTCCTTTAAAGAAATAGAGGTCTGTCAAAATGGGATCATTTAATAAAATTGAGAAAAACAGCCACATAGTTATACCAATGAGGAATTCACTTCTGTACTATAATAATAGATGGAGGAACTTAATTGACTAATTATATTAGCAGGTTTGAGGAGATTATTGTATGAAACAACGCATTACAGTGATTACAATAGGCGTTGATGACTTGGAAAAGTCTGTGCGCTTTATCGCGATGGATTGGGATTACCGACCGAAGGAATTGTAGGTCAAGAATTTGAACATGGGGCTGTCGCCTTCTTCGATTTACAACCTTGTTTAAAGTTGGCGACGTGAAGATCTTGCATTTGAAACAAAGGTCGCTCAAACAACTAAATCCGCGACTGAATTTACGCTTGGTCATATTGTAGATTGTAAGGAAGAAGTGGATAACGTATTGGAGCAGGCAAAAAAGCTGGGGCTCATATCACCGATCCCGCTCATGATACTTTTTGGGGTGGTACTCAGGACATTTCCAAGATCCCGATGGTCATTTATAGGAAGTTGCTTGGAATCCAGCTTGGGATCCGCAGAATAACTTTTATGAGGAGCATTCCTGTAATGAAGAAATTTGAGGATTGAACAAAAAAGAGCCCTCTTGGTATAGTACAGGGTGTCATGATCATGACCCCGAAATTAAATAAATACCAAGGAGGACTCACTAATGAATTATAATCAAAATCACAAAATATCGCAAATCACACCGTCTACACGTTTGAGTCAAGTATTTGTGGGCAGAAATTTTCGCCCTTTAATTTTGTAAGCACTCTCATACTTTCAGGGTTCTCCAAAGTCGACTATTTTTCCATTTTTAAAAACCGGACAGCTCTTTTAAAGCAC
>NZ_BORB01000024.1:0-63991 GCF_018332955.1 Lederbergia ruris | reverse complement strand
CTTGGGTCTCTATTTGTTCTTCTCGCAACCTCTGCATATGTATGCCCTTTTCCGTTCACTTGTTGTCTGATATAATTAATTTCAGTCACTTCTAACACTCCTAATCTACCTCCTGCCAGAATAATGGTCCAACAGGAAGTGTAGTTAATTATTGAGTTGTTAGCAAGTGGCTTTTTCTTTTATGCATAGCCCTATAGGCCATGCATAAAAGAAGTGCCATAACCTACATTTTTAGTTTGCCATAAACAACTCTCTTGATTTCTTTCGTACTTATCATAATACTTAACCCTATCATCCTTATGCCTGTCACAGTATGATCCATCTTGTACTAATTCTGGACAGCCTTGTTTATTGCATGGTTTATATGGTCTAGTTGCCATCTTACACATCCTTAACCAAATAAAAAAGCACCCAATCAACGAAATGAATGGGCGCTTAAAAATCCTTTATTCATTTTCTAATAAACCTTCAAATGTTTTCTTTAAATAGTGCTCTATCAGACTAATATTATACTCCTCTTTTGATGAATAGCTAACTATCTTACCAAGCTCACCAGCATAACCAATTACATCAAACTTCCTAACCTCATTACCATTTGACACTCTGGTGATCTCAATCGTATGTGATGCTACTCTTTCAATTAACAGTTGTCTGTGTCGTACTCTGATCTCAAAATTTGTCTCACCTATAAAAACATCCAACTCATTATCATCTAAGGCTTTTAGTTCAATTGCTAGTTCCCTTTGTAAATCCGCAAATAAAACTTTTATCTCCTTCATGATTTTGTCAATTTCATAAGAAATTTGAACAGGTAACTCATAAAACTCCTTCACTTTCTGGACAAACTCATCTTTGTATGTAAATTCACTCACTTACATTTCATCTCCTTTTAATAAATATTTTCTGTCTTTCCAATATTCAACAAGGAATGACAATATTCCTTGTTGTAAGACCGTTAATTTTATTAATCGTTAATTGACCTATGAATTTTTATTATGTTTTTATTTAGTTCTTTCATCTCTTTTGCGATATCATGAGTAGACTTTTTAACTATTTGTCTAATTCCTTTATACATGTTGCTATCTAAAACATAGTTATCAATATAAGTTTTTCCAAATTTATCTCTATATTCAACCTCTAATTCCATTGTTGGGAAATTTCCATTTTCATCGATTAACTCGGGAAACATCCCAACAAATACTTCAATTTTTTGTTGAGGTGCTAACATTCTAATTGATTTATTGAAAAAATTAACTTCCGAAAGATTGTCCAAAGGAATATTTGAACTTATTTTCTTAATTCTAACGTCCTCTGTTATTCCCCTACCTATGTTCTTAACAACTAGATTAAGTACATTTGTAACATGTCCTTCATCAAAATAAAGAATAACCTCTGGTTTATATTCCACTTCCCTGTTTCTTTGTGATTCTTTAACCATCTCTTTATTTGCTTTGAGCATTTGCCATGTAAAAACTGAATATAGTAGCGTTATTAATACTAGTAAATAGTCAGATATAATACTCGCCATATAAATCACCCCTTATCATCTATTCAACAATAAGAAGTGAGTTAAATCAAACTAAATTTATTTAATAATCGACAAATATTTATCCTCTTTAATTAATCCTTCAACCAATCTCTTAATCCTGTAACTCTTTGAACAAATAAAATCATAGCTAACATAAACTTCACCAAATGGCTCATTATCAATTTGAGAATAGCCAAATGTACAATTGTACAAACTTTCATCATCACATTCAAATCTGCCAGCATACCATTTCCTCACTCTGTTTCTCCATTGTGTCTCTTCTGGTTTCTTAACTTTCTGATACTCTTTACTAACCGTGTCTATGTATATATGGACATTGGTCAATCCATCCCATTCATCAAGATGCCAATGTCTTTCTATCATGCTCTTAAACCTAAATCGCTGAATGTGTTCCTCCGTATCATCTTCAATTCCTAAGAATCCATTTATGTATTTCAACACTTGATGATTATATTCTGGTTTCTTCTTAGGCTCATTTGAGAAATAAAAAATGGACTTATCACAGTCCAATAGTCTCTCTTCTTCTTCATTTTCTAATCTCAATTTGCGCTCACGTTCAATCATCTTCTTATCATCTGATGTTAGATCATAGCTCACTCCATCGATCAGGCATTCTCTTTTGATCACATCAAGATAAAACTCATATGTATTCTCACATTCCAGGCAGATATCAACTTGTCCACCTAATTTTAACTCATGCTCTGACAGTTCATAATCCTCACATTCATTCTTGCAGGAATAGCAAATCATACAAACAATTCCTCAATTGACTTCTTATTTAGCCGTCTTAACACCTGTCCTCGATAACAACCCTCTAAATCTGCACCTAGCAATCTCTCAATCAATTCACTTACATCAATTCCACTATTGGGAACCACATTCAAATAATGCTGCCCTTTTCTTTCATCATTATAATCCTCTGTCAACTTCTCGACTGTTCCATGAATCATGTGAATAGCAATTGTTCCTGCCTTCATACCTTTTCTTCCATTATTAATTGTTGCAAAATCTGCTAACCTCATCTATTTATCCTCCCTAATTAACTGTCCAAGGTTTTAATCTCTGTTCCATATATCCGTATAATCCACTACTGCTATCACTTGAGTATGTAATGTCATAATCATCTTCAAGGAACACTCTGAACTGTCTAGCCATTGCTTGCATTTCTCCAACTAGATCATCTTTATCCTGTAGCTGTCCATAAAATACTTTGTCCTGTTTAGCTCCCTTTTGTAGTATTATCAAGCAAGTTCCCACTTTGGTACCGTTGATTCCAGCATCCTTAAATACGTCATCATCCAATGGAAACACGCCTTTTAGAGCTACTTGTGATTTCATCCAAGCTCTCATTTTAGCTGTGGCATTTCCTTTGTACAGATGTCCATATGGAAGTACAAGAGCAATAAAAGATTTGTCCTTTGCCTTACGAATACTTAAATCAACAAAGCAATCTGCTAAATTGTTATTCTTAGCACTACCATTCTTATTATGATTCCATTCCGCATAATATTTTGTACTAGATGAAAAAGGTGGATTTCCTAAAACTATGTCATAGTCATTTGGTATTTCTTCATGCCTATCCAATGAATTAAAGTCACTATAGACATTAACCTGATCATAATCTGACCACGCTTCTTTTAATGCTAAACTCGTATTGGAATCCAATTCGTATAAATCAAATTGAATATCATCATCCAACTTTCCATACTCCTTAATAAATGGAACCGCAAAGTTTCCTATGCCAGCGCTAAAATCGGCGATCCTTACATTACCTTGAATGTTTAATAGTTGCTTAACCCAATTTGTTATAGCAACAGGAGTCCAATATGAGTTATTTTTATCATCTAGTCCAATGTACCCATTAAGAGTTTCCTGCTTTTCCTCTTTTGTAAATACGTCTCCTGCTTTAATCCTTTTAACTACGTCCATACTAAAATTCACAGTTGCAAGCATTTCCTTATTACCTTTAGCCATTTAACTCATCCAACTTCTCAATCACAGCATCCAATCCCTGCCCAATCTCATCTTGCATCCGTTCAATTTCTTTCAGTCTCACATCAAATTCTAACTGATCCATACGTCTCTCTAGCTCTCTACAGCACTTACATTCACTCATTTTATCTTCTCCCTTTATTTGTTCTATATTATGTACAACTCCAAATTGATCAATCTGATAGCTAATCATGCAGCAATATCCTTGTATGTCGCACCCAGCACAACGTTCTGTACGCTCCTAGCTGCCACTCCATATCTCTTAGCCATTTCCGCATACCAAGCAACCTTGCTACCTGTACGCTCTTTAAATAGCTCTCTAATCTCTCTAGCACCCTCATATGTCAATCTGTTCTTATTGATCACATGTTTTTTTGTGGCTTTATTGCCTTTTGACGATACTAGCTCTAGATTTTTTATAGAACAGTCTTTTGTATTTTTTGATATATGGTTAACCTCTAATCCGATTGAGCGCCAGTCAGCCTTTTTGATAGCCATATAGCTACTCATGATCAACTCATGTAAATACATTCTTACAATTTGCCCATGCTCATTTTTAAGAGTGGTAATCAGATACTTGTTGCCATCTCCCGTACCTTTAGCCCCTTGTAGCAACCATTTGTCACTCACCAAACTATATATTCGACCTGTTGGGCAGTGTGCTAAATACTCGCTAGATTTAAAGCCTGGTATTGGTGTCATCTCGTTTCTAATTTCTTTAAAATCTAATTTATCTTCCATTTTGCTAATCTCCCTTGTTTAAACAGAAAAGACACCCACACGTTCGCATGAGTGCCTAAATTTATGTATTTTTAAGTCTTTACACTTGATTTTATGTGTGATAATATTATTAATGGATATTTATGTAATAAAGTTATTTAAAAATAAAATGAAACTTATTTACAAGCCGCACTTCGATATCTCATATTCTCCACATTCACTCTAACCATTTCCCTAATGCGAATATATTCTTGCGCTAAGCCAACTTGTCCAGCGTTATTAAATGAACTAATTTTAGTATTGAGATAATCAACTAAATAATCTCTAATTTCTTCCATCGATTCCACATGATCCTTATATTTTTTGTTACCGTGCCTAGCTTTATGTTTGCGTTTAAATGGCAATCTAGTCTTCTTTTCTCGATGATATTCTAAGAAGTCCTCAATTAAATCATATAGTTTGGTAATATTATAATCATCAAGATTAATTAGAAAATTATCCACATTAAGTTTAACTTGCTCATAGGTAGCGCCATCTGATACAACTACACCTTTAGTCCGCAACTCTTTTAGGATTGTTTTGATTTCCCTCTTCATCTGTTTGGCCACCGGCTTACGTGACATCATCAGCACTTCATAAAGTCCATCTTCGGTTAGAAACCAAGATTCTTGAAGTCCTCCAAGGGTATATACATTATATATAACCTTTTCTTCCTCATCTACAACCTTTAACATCTGAGCAGTATTTTTGTTCTCAATCCATTCAGCTACGTCTTTAGCAAGGAATAATGGATCTTCTGCCGTTCCGTAAAAATTCAACTCTTTTCCCAGCACTTCTTTTTTGTCTAACAGTTCTACAACTTTACTCATTTTACATCTTCCTTTTCCATATTTTATTTAGTATGCAATTTTTATTACACACTTTTTGCGAATCCCATACTTTTTTAATACATTACGAAACCCACCTAAATTAATAGATGGGCTTTATACATACTAAAAAGGGATATGGAGTCCCCAAAAAATGTGTAATCCCATAAGGGAGCTCTCACCTTCCTCATTCTCACTGTCAAACTAAAAACATATTAAAATATTGGGGAACAAAAATGTCACAATTTAAACCTCCAAAAGTTAACCGACCACTAAGGGAGAGTAATGATCAGTTAACTTTTGCAAATTTAAATTAATGCTTGCAATCCTCTTTTATTGTTGGTATACTATGATTACGGAATCGTATAATTAAATTTTAATAAAAAAAATAAAACGAGAGAGGAATAAATGGCTATCTACTTTGGCTTTAAGTTGCATACCTTTCGTTCGCATAATGAGTACTCTTGCGATTCACCTTCCTCTCCCATTAGGGAACCAAATCAGACCTTAACAAAAGGTGGGATTTGATAGGGTTTTATCACATTTTATCAAGCGCTTTTCGGGGAATTTTCTCGTTTTATAAACAATTTCAGGATTTCTTTTTTATTTGTCTTGTATAAAGTGTTTAATAAATGGACTGCTATTGCTGACAAATCACTTATTTTGTTAGGGTTATCGTACATATTAGCAATCTCCCTCAATATTTCTCCCATTGTTTCTGGCTTAATTTTCTTCTTGCTGATCTTCTCTGTAATATCATCATACAGACTAACTAATTTATCGTTTTTTTCTGTACATTTCGGATCGCTATTATTTGAGTTAAGCTGCTTAATCTCGTTATCAAAGTAACTAATCAGCTCAACAATATCTTTAATTTGCTTGTGATCTCCTTTGTCTTTCACATTAATTAGCAAATTACCAAACGGCATATTAGCTCTGTACAACCCTTTAGGTATATCATTAATATGTTCGATCAAAATATCCATCGGACATTCAAAACTCTCCATCTCTGCAGCAGATGAGCTTACATACTTCCAAAACCTTGGCTTCTTACGTGATTTTAGTTTAAATTTTATTTTTCCTTTTTCACCCTCCTCCACAACTTCTATTTTAGCTGCTTTAGATTTTTTAATATCTCTCAAAGCCTTATCAACGTCCACATTGACTACTTTTTTACTGTAGTCAATGGCCACGTTTGACAGTACTACTAAAATAGATAGATTATCCAGGAGCTCATTGATTTTTTCTTCCTTTTTTTCAGTATCATCTTCACTATTTTGAATATCCCACAGCAAGCTGACTTGATATTGTGCTAAATTAGTGATTTGTCCAATCCACATTTGGCTTTTAGCCGTCTTCTCATCGATTTCAGCTATATTCTCATTGGTTAGCTCAACTGGACTAGCTTCAGATGTGATTTGATTCAAAATAACAGGGTAATTTCTATGTACCAATGTCCGATCTACTATTTTATTAAAATTTTCATCCGCAAAAATTAACACTGTATCGCTGTCCATATCCATTCCATTACATATATCCAAAATTGGCGACCCTATACTATTGATCACAACAATGTTCTTACTAAAATTAAAGTATTTATCTATCAGATTGCATTCTACATTTTCTGCTTTAAAGAAGTTGTGCATGGCATTATGTGGATTTCTTACAAGAGTGTATTCTACCCCAAATGGATGCAATGTTGTATGTATCTCATTACCCTTTAAAACACTTGCTACAACCTCTCTATCGCTGTCTAGGACAGTCTCTAGCATCTCATATGGATTACTCACCACTGTACAATAATCCGCCTTTAATCGAAGTTTACCGCCCTTCGCCTTAGTCTTATAGTTGCTGATTTGTCGCTTTCGATAATCACGGAACATTTTTGTTCGGACTACATCAGGATTAATTTTATATAAATCAACCATCATCTCATATGCATTTGTTAGCTCTTTTTTGTCGTTTAAATGCTTAATATAAGCCTCATCGTCATCCTGTAAGCCTTGAATATAATCCACCTCATATTGTGCTAATGCCTTTATGTCTTCTTTATTAGCGTCCAATGTATTTATCATTTGATATGAAGTATAGGAACGATCACCATATTTAGATGGCTTTTCATGTTTACAAATCCCAAACAGATTGTTATCCTGTTTCACACATTTTTTCCAGTTATTGAACGCTCCTTTTTTGTCCTCATTGGCATATTTGAGAAACTTTAGTGAGCTAGGAGTCGTTATGACTAGAATGTCCTTTGCCTTCATCGTATTCCCAAACATATCAATTAGCTCCCACTGATCATACTCAATCCCTTCTGGACAATTATCCTCCAAAAATTGCTGAATATTTGCATTAAAGACACAGGATTTAAAAAAGTGTTGCCGCAACAACGCCATTCCTTTATCACGTTGACCAATTGACTCGAAAATCGACACATTCATTAACCCTTGCCCATCCCAGATATTGTTCCTAATAGTAGCTTTATCATTAGGCTTAGCTTTTAGATCATTTCCCACTTCAATGGCATTCACTTCAAACTCACTAAATTTGTCATCAATAATAAAGATGTTATCAGGATTAATTGTGATCGTCCCCTCCAAGCTGCTTGACACGAGGCTCTCATAGGCTAACAAACTAGCTACATCAATCTTACCGGTCAAATCTAGCCCCATATGACTCCATTCCTTCATCGGCTCGAATAAATCTTCCAGGATAAATAGACACTGTGATTGACGTGATTTACTTGCTGTACGCTTATAAAACACGTATTTTCTCCCCTTAAAGGTGAATCCATCCACATATAGCTTCTGACGCAATTCTGGTGCTCCCATTGACTCATATATCCCATTATCCTTATCGGCTCGTATGCGTTCAATATGGCCATTCACAAGGCTTGCTCTGTTAGATAGGTAGTTGATCGTCTTCTCCATTTTGACACTCTCACGCTTATTCTGAGACGTTTCTAGTGCCTTCTGAGTGTCCTCAATGGATTTGTTTAGAGATTTGAGCTGATTGGTCATTCGTTCCATTAGATTATCGTATCCACGCACATTAGATACTATCTCTTTATTCTTTTTAATTTTGTTTTTAAACTTTACGTTGATCACGGCATCTGAGTAGTATTTTTCTTTGCTATTTTTAACAATCATCTTTTCTCCAAAAAGACGTTTAAATGAACGTAATTTGATAAGCTCTAGGCTGAATGGAACCATACCCAAATATTCGTATTTTGTTATGTTTTCCAGTCCTCTTACTGTCATGTCATATAGTTGCTCTGCTTCGATGGATGGTATGTATACACCTTTGTTATTGTCGTTAGTCATTTATAATCATTCTCCCTTTTTTGAATTTCCAATATTGGCAATTTTCCTATTACATCGACACTATCTTCACTGGCTCATAGTCATCTTTTTCACTTACCTGACGCTCTCTAAAATGTTTTTGAGAGTTGATAACAAATGTATCTCCAAACACTCTATGTCTATATTTTCTTTTTGGCTTAATTGGCTTATCATCTTCCAGCCCAATCTTGGTTATGTCAATAAGCTCTCTACCTTTAGCTCTTGCTTCCTCTTGATGTTTTCTATAACTTTCTTCAGCGAACAGTTGAGCAACCTCATCTTGATTGATACTAATATCCTTTTGCTGTTTAACCATATTGGCCTTTTTGATCTCAAACTCTTGCTTTTGTTTAATTAAGTCTGAAGCATAATCAGCCCTAATTTTTTCAATTTCTGCTTTTAAGCTAAATCTCAACATGTTAATCTCATCTGTTAACCACTTTGCACCCTTTATACGTAGAAATAAAAGAATATTAAAATAATAAAATCTCATGTTATAAGTAATTGCGTTTTTGTGCTTGTCCTTTGCCTGTTGCTTTTTCGCCAAGTGTACAAATCTATCTATAAATGCTCTGTAAGCTTCGTCATGTGATACAGCACCTGTTACGCTTAAATCAAGTATCTTTATCTTAATCGCCTTGTAATACCGCTTTATAAAAAATTCAACTTCCAAAAACTTGTCCATTTGTGGCAAAATCTCAATTACTTCTTTCTTAGCAAACTGTTTCCTAGTCCTGGCCATCATGTAATCATCAAACGAGAAACCAAATTCCTGAAGTTTTATCTCTTCAGCCTGTTGAATTTTCTCGATTTGCTGATCTGATAAGGTAGTTATTGACTTAACATTCCCTCCAAGATCATCTTGCTCCTGTTGAACAATCTCATCTGTTAATTGCGCCTTATATTCAACGTCACATTTAATCCTACTCTGCTTTTCCAATCGTTTAATGGCTCCATCGAACACATTAAATATACGATTATCCACTTTTTGGAGTGTGAGTTTCATCATGGCTTTGATCTTGATTTCATTACCATAGACTTCTTTTAACTCGTTCCCAAATGCCATTAAATCATTATTATCAATTACAAACAGGCCAATCAGGTTAATCCATTTCCTAGTAGTCATAGTGACTGCTTTATCTGATGCAACGGAAACTAAGCGATTAAATATAAATTCATCCATTATAAGATTTTCATCTGCTGAAATGCCTTTGTTGTTCCTTCTTCCATCTGAGATTTCCGTAGGTGAAGCTTTGGGATTGGAGAGAATGTATTTTCTCTTTTTACCCTTTCCTGTAACCTCCACTTTATGGAATCTTGTTTCAAGTTTCTTGATGAGTTTTTTTTGAGTCCTATCAAGCTGCAAACAACCTCTATCTTTCCATTTACTTGTTTCAAATTCTTCTCCATCAAATCCCCATTTAATTGTTAGTTCAATAACTTCCCTTTCTGTCAGTTCCATTTTTAATTCCTCATTCCTTTATAATATTTTTTATAATCATTTTGACGACAGTTCAAATTCGCAAGTATATTAATATATATATTTATGAAATTGATTTGTCGTCAAAATTATATTGAAGCTTTATCTATAATATTTTCTTTGTTTGTCCAAACATTTAACAATCTACTTAATTTTGGATTCATTTCAAATGTCCACATAGTTTTTCTAGACCTCTTATGTATAGACACACTAAAAGGCACTTGACCATTTTCCATCAAAAATCTCATTAGATTATAGCTGTAACATTCATAAATCTTTTTTCTCATATGTGATTCTCCTTATTTATTATGTTAGGAAATTTCCTCAAAAAATCTATGTAATACTTATTGACTTAAACAAACTAAAATAATATAATGTAATAAATATTAACGGTAACATAATAGAATTATTAGTACTAAACATAATGATAATGAGTAAAATCCCCACTATCACTATGTCTATTTGTGTTTGTAATATTTAGCGCATATAAAAATTAAAATATAAGCAATTCCTCATCATCAAATTGCTCAATATCAGAATACCAAACTCCTGCTAGATTGCTTCCTTTGATCTCTAAGCGCTCACCTTTATCATTTATCAGGATGATTGTTTGTGGATCTCCAAACTTCTCCAGGAAGTCGTCTGCCTTCATTTTCTCTGCCATAAAGTTAATATCCATATTACCTAGCGTGTGCTTGATTTTTTTGTTTGATTTAGTTTTTGTTGTCATGTTGATTTCTCCCTTTTTTGTTTTGATATTTTGGTAGAATTAATGCTTAAACTTTCCATCATAGATTATATGTTTATAAATGAATAAAGTAAACTTGATTCCAAAAACATGTCTTTAGCCCTATTGCTGCTCCCCTGCTGTCGCCCCTAGTTTACCTGATGACACAAGTGTTTGTAACTGAGGAATGAGTGAGTTGAGTTTTGAGTTTTGAGTTTTAGGATCTGTCTAGTGTTTCTAGATGTTTCTCCTATCGTTTTGCCAATGTCTTTTATATTTTTCAAGTTACAATTCTTGTCACTTGATCGTTTACTTGATGACACTAGGGATTGGAGTTGTGGGATTAGAGAATTAAGTTTTAAGATTCTTCTTGTAGATTTTTCGGACTCTCCGATAGTTTCCGCAATGTCTGCCGTTGTTTTAGACTGTCCATTATGTCCACTCATCGAATACCGATTCATTCCATGATTAACGCCCCAATATTCCTTCAAAAAATTTGCTATTCTACTTTTCTTAATGGGGTCAGTTTCGGCTTGTCCTCTCTCCTTTCTGTTTGATTAAATATAATATATCACTAATGATATATACTCGTCAAGTACATTTGTAAAAAAATATACTTTATATGATATAACACATATGTTATAATTCAATTTAATTAACTATAATAATATAAACAATATAGGAGTGATCAAATGATCGATCATAAGATCAAATTGGTGCTTAAAGATACACTCGATAGGCACGGCATAAGCATGAACAAACTGGCTCAAACTGGAAACGTTAGATATCCTACAATCCATGAAATGTGTAACCATAAAGATAAGGTTAAACAGGTTAACTTTAGCACTTTGACTAAGATCGTTGATGCCCTTAGAGAGCTAACAGGTGATGATAGCATTAATGTAACTGACGTGTTTGTGTACGATGATATAGAGGACTGAGTGGCTTGATGACTACTCAGTCTTTTGTTTTACCGCAAACTATACATTTGCCTGTATAGTAGCTGTATCTGTGTTTTCCTCTCAACCTGCAATCGATCCAATGTTTTAACTTTTTCATTTTGTTTTTCTCCTTTTTAATGTATATTTTTATGCTTAATTTAGGTATATATACTTGACTTATGCCTGAACGCCCTTTAACTTGGATTGAGTCCTATGGACAACGGCTTGGCAAGAAAAGTTGCTACCTTAGTTTCAAGTTAAAAAAAATAACAAGAAACAAGGTAGCAACTCTTACATTAGGTACTTGGCTTATCGCCTTATGGTGTCCGTTTTGTATAAGTCCTGTTAGTTGTCAGATCATCTGAGACAAGCCTACACGCTTCACCTAGCCCTTAGCGGTTAGATTAGATAGATAGATATACCATCTGATCATTTATGGCTTGTCCTACGAGCGTGTTAAGCTCCTAGGCATCCTCCGTCAGCACTTAATGGCAGCTTTCTCCTTTTGATGACTTTTGCAAACAGGAATGCTACTTGTCACCTATCCCAATTTTTTTGCAACGGCTGGTCAAACCTTTCCAGTTTATTTACAATTGGTGTGAGTCGGCTGTCCACCAATGAAACCACCTTATATCATCAAATTTAGGCATAACTAATAAGCCTTGTATTACCTGAATTTTTTTGATAATATAAGGATAGGTTCCTATTCAGTTTTGAGTAGGTTATTATTTTTCTAACTGAACCTGAGAGATGGCAGTCTCTTGTGGTTCTTTTTTTATGTCATTTTTGATTGAATCCCAGCCATACAGCCAAACGTGCAGAATTGGGAATAGAACAGCTACTAAAGGGATCATAAAAATCCCAAAAAGGAAAGCTCCCACTATCTATCTCACCTCCTTTCTAATTCTGGCTGTCAATCCTGCATATAAAGGCCAACCATCACTAGAAAGCGTGTGTACGGCTTGCTCATAGGTTATAGAAACCCATTCAGTATCATTTAGGACTTCGATCTTATAAGTGTCATCTAGGATGATGATCTCATCTGAATCTTCAACTTCGAGAAAAGCGCAATCACCTGTGTATACTATTAATCTGCCAAGGGTTGTTTTGGTTAGAATGGCATCAATTTGATGAATTAATTTTTGTAGACTGTCTTGTGTTAGCACTGTCAATATCCTCCTTTTTAACAACCACTTTGGGATTACGCAATTCTTGGGCTAGTTGCTTGATGGCTTCGTCATTATTTATGAGCCAATATTGGTCTAGCACATTGACTATTTTGGATATTTCGTCATAGGTGGCTTGGATGTTGATTGATTGGTTTCCAATGTTTTTAACTTTCATTTACATCTTTCTCCTTTTCAATATTTAGAAAGGCTCGGATTTCTTCAATCGTGATCCCTAATTTTTTGCTTTCTTCGATGAGGGATAACCACTCCTGATCAAGGTTTTTCATTGTCATCTCCTTTGCCTACTTGTCCTAGTTTTTGATTTCTTTTTTAGCTTTTTGATCGGGCTAAAATGTTCATGATAATTTTCAATCGTTTGATCTAATACATGAGCATATCTTTCTGTAGTTTCTACGCTTGCATGACCCAATATAGTTTGAAGAATCCTGATGCTCCCTCCTTGTTCGATAAACATTTTGGATGCTGTATGTCTAAATATGTGAGGATACACATTCTTTTTAATTTCTGCCCTTTCTGCCACTTCGTACAGATTTTTTCTGAATGTAGCATCATCCAATGGCTCCCCAAATATAGTCAAAAAGACATACTCACTATCAAAGTCTTCATTTTCCTTTATCAATTCCCTTAAAAGTTTGAGTGTTTCATTCGACAATGGAACTGTTCTGATCTTTTTATTTTTGGTGCGCTTGAAGGTGACTGATTTTCTTTTAAAATCAATGTCTGATCGTCTGATGTTCAATGTCTCTGATACACGACTGTATGCATCTAGCATTAAGTGACAAGCAACATAGTTCCTAAATTCTACATAGTTTTTTTTATTGAATGTCCTGAACAATTTATTAATCTCATCAGTGGTAAGAGTTTCAATCATTTTTTCATGCTCTTTAATTTTTTTGATTGAGCTAAAAATATTGAAAGTAATACCCTCCTTTTCGAGAACATTGAAAACTGATTGAGCCAAAATTAAATAATTATTTGCTGTTCGTATGGACACTCCTTTTTCACCTTTTTTGTTACGCCTACTACTGTTTGAATAGGGTTCTTTTTCGTGTAACTGCCAGAATATATAATCTCTAGCATCATCAACTGTAAGACTTTTAACATCAACATCGTTCCCGAAAAACTTTTCAAAGTCATTGAATAGCAATTTGTATGCTCGAAGTGTTAAATCTGTTACACCGTCCAACATTTTAATTTTTAGGATTAATTCCTTCGCATCCTTGAGACTAAAAATTTCATCTTCAAAATATTTTCTTTTTCTTTTAGACGACAAAAAGACAACCCTCCTTAATAAGAAAGGTTGTCTTGGTTGGTAAAAATTTCTACCTGACAAGTAAAATGATAAGTTTTAAGAGAAATTGGTATTTACTGGGAATTATTACGAAAGAGTGATACTCCCTAAACCCAATAGTATCAAGGCTCTAACACAACTTCTACTTCATCTGCCATGGCAGATACGGATTCTAATCCCCCGCCAGATAGATACCAGTTTTCAGGATCTAAATAAACGATTTTATCATTTTTGTAAGCATTTGTTTTCTTCACTAAGTCATTCTCAACTAATTGTTTGGAACTTGACTCGCCACCAATGGCCGTTCCTCGGTCAATGACAAATAGATAGTCTGGGTTTTGTTCATGAAGATATTCGAACGATACGTTTTGTCCATGAGTAGAAACTTCGATCCCTTCATCTACTGGAGCAAATCCAAACACATCATGAATAATGCCGAAACGAGAGCTTGGTCCGTATGCACTCATCTTTCCTTCATTTGCCAAGATCACTAGAGATTTTCCATTATCTTTGCTCGCTTTTTCATGTAGAGCGGCAATTTTATCATCAATTTTTTCTAATTCTGTTTTCGCTACTTCTTCTTTTCCAAAAATCTCAGCTAATGTGTTCACATTTTCTTTAAAAGAATCCATATATCTTGTTGTATCTAAGCCAACGTAAATCGTTGGGGCGATTTCCGCAAAATCATCATAAAGCTCTGACTGTCTTCCTGAGATCAAGATCAGATCAGGATCCAAAGAATGAATCTTTTCAAAATCAGGTTCCTTTAGACTCCCAACATTCTCATACTCGTCACCTTCATATTTTGACAAATAGTTAGGAATATTCATTTTTGGAAGTCCTACAACCTCTTCAACACCTAAAGCATCTAGAGTATCAAGCGCACCAAAATCAAATACGACAACTTTTTGGGGATTTTTTTGAACGGGAGTTTCTCCTAACTCATGTTTGATTGTCAATGTTTCTTCTTGTTGCTCATTGTTATTTCCATTTCCTTCATTTGCTTGCTCATTATCCTTATTAGTATTTGAACCACAAGCAGCTAATACAGCTGTTACAAACAGAATGGCAAAAATAAAACTTAGTTTCTTCATTTCTACACCTCTTCTATTAGAATATGTATATTTTTCAATTGATAACCATTATCATTATAGCATAAAAAAATAAAACCCTTCACCACTTTCTATTTTCTTTTAGATAATGATATTCATTCTCAATTAGTAATATACCATATTTATATTTTTTTACAATATTTTTTTACAATATATTTTTTTATTTTCTTTTCGATCAGTGCTTTTTTCCTGGAACTTTCCTTTGGTTGAAAAAGATTGGTACAATAGAAGAAATGGAAAAAGTATGAAGGGGAGAATTTATTTTGCTTGGTATTCTGCTTATTATCGGCTCTTTTTTACTGGTTATACTTTCTTTTATTTGGGGCTTTATTGATATTCGAAAAAATCGCCATCAAGAGAATTGGAAAAAGTACCGTGTGGCCGCCTTTTTATTCACAATTGGCTTTATTCTCTCCGTTGGCTATATATTGGTGGCAAAAAAGTTCAATGACAATATGGACCTTACCATTTCGTGGATGTTTCTTTCATCCGGATTTCTTATTTCCTCTGCCGGTATTTTCGCTATTGGCTATCTGTCTCAACAAAAAAATACCGATGAATCATAATTAAGAAAAGCGTAAGCGCCTGTTTAGCGGCGTACAAATTTAAAAGATAAACAGCTAAAAGCGCGCCGTCCTGGCGCAACGCTGTTTTGTCCAACGTCCTGTTGGCCTAAACACGGTATGGACGAAGGACGAACCGATGTTGACTTATCGTAGGAAGAAGACGTAAATTTGCTAGCCGCTAGGCGCTGGAGCTGGATCCAAACACTAGCCAAATTTTACACCTTTTTATCTTTCAAAAAAAATCCATGGAGAATGTTCTCCATGGATCTTTTGTTAATTTTTAGCAGAGATTTCCTCTATTGGCTTTGCATTTCCATAAGTTGGATAGGCACGATCCACTGGTTTCACCCAATTTGCCGCATTTACTAAGACTTTTTGAACATCTTGATTGTAGTATGTTGGATAGGTTTCATGTCCTGGACGGAAATAAAAGATTTTGCCGTTTCCTCTCTTATAAGTGCAACCAGAGCGGAATACTTCTCCACCTTCAAACCAGCTAACGAAGACAAGCTCATCAGGTGCTGGAATATCAAAATGTTCTCCGTACATTTCTTCTTTTTCTAGCTCAAAATATTCTCCGATTCCTTCGGCAATCGGATGAGTCGGGTCCACAACCCAAAGACGTTCCCGATCATCTGCTTCACGCCATTTTAGGTCACATGAAGTACCCATCAGCTTTTTAAAAATTTTCGAGAAATGCCCGGAATGTAAAACAACCAAGCCCATTCCTTCTAATACCCGTTTATGTACACGGTCCACGATATCATCGGACACCTCATGATGAGCCATATGCCCCCACCAAAAAAGAACGTCCGTATTGTTTAAAACATCTTCTGTCAATCCATGTTCAGGTTGTTCCAAAGTGGCTGTTTGCACTTGATGCTCTGTGCCTTCAAATATTTTTGCAAGAGCCCCATGGATGCCTTCTGGATAGATTTCAGCTACTTTTGGATTGGTTTTTTCATGCTTATTTTCATTCCAAATCGTAATCTTCATACATTTCTCTCCTTTTTATCAAGCTTTAAAATCCTAAAATGCTCATTTAATAGAGTATTTTTCTGCGTTCACTTACTCATTCTATTTTAAAGAGCATTCCCTTTTCTGTCTAATCATGTGATTCATTCTCTAGGAGTTTATCCTCCTGTCTGATCTTATCAATCGGAACAAACACATCAAGATGGCGATATAAATTAAAAAATTCAGCTGGAAGCAGACCACCGTATTCACCGTCAATGTTTAATTGCATTTTCGCTGGTGATTTCACTTTGATATGATTGGCCTTTGTATAAATAAGATTCGGATCATGGATATGCTCACCTCGCAAAGCCAGTGTTGCAATCCGAATAAATTCCGCTAGATTTGTCTTTTTCAAAATCATTAGAGTAAATAGGCCATCATTGATGGAGGAATCTGGGGCTAATTTTTCGAACCCGCCAACCGAATTCGTCAACCCTACTAAAAAGAGCATAATTTCACCTTCAAATAGCTTTCCATCATATTCGATCGTTGCTTCTGCTGCACGAATCGATGGCAACATCTCAATCCCTTTTAAATAATAAGCGAGCTGGCCAATCATCGTTTTCAATCGACTTGGCACTTCATAAGTCAGTTCAGTTAACCGACCACCGCCAGCAATATTAATAAAATAATGATCATTCATTCGGCCAATATCAACGGGAATGGTATCATTTTGAATAATCACATCCACCGCTGCATCAATATCTCTAGGGATATGCAAAGCTCTGGCAAAATCATTCGTTGTTCCAGTCGGAATGACTCCTAGCTTAGGACGGTATTTCTGCTCAGCTAATCCATTCACAACCTCATTAATGGTTCCGTCCCCACCCGCAGCAATAACGACATCGTATTCTCTTTCCACCGCGATCTTAGCCGCCTTAATGGCATCCCCTTCCCCTGTCGTTGCATGGCAGGAAGCTTCATAACCTGCTTTTTCTAATTTCATTAGGACATCTGCAAGACTACGTTTAAAAATCTCTCTTCCAGAAGTCGGATTATAAATAATGCGTGCCCTTTTCAATCTCATCACCCATTCATAAAAAATAGGCATTGTTGTGCAATGCATTTGTCATACGCTTTATCTAGTATTGCTAAGTCTATCGAACTTATCATACCTTTTTTTGAGCGCAAAATCCACTGTATGTCTGGTAAGATAGAAAAGCTACATTTGTTTTGTTATAAAGCGCAGCGTAAACTTTTATGTTTAAAACGGAGTGATAAGCTGTTAAATTGGCAAATTTTAATCAGAAAGGGACAATTCAGTTATAACTGGAAAATGATCACTCGGATATTGATTGTCCTTTTTATAATCAATTATTTGAATTGATTTTGCCCTTATATTACCCTTTGCTAATATCCAATCTATACGATATTCGGGTCCGCCCCCATTCGGAATTCCAAATTGATTTAATGTTCCAATATTCTCATTTTCAGTTCCTTCAACTTCCCCCCAAAGATCAACAAACCCATTTTCGGCCGTTAAAATATTATATGGCAAACTTCTGGGCTTTGAATTAAAATCACCTGTTAAAATTATAGGCACACCAAGTTTAAATTCACCTGTTTGTTTTATAATAAATTCAGCACTATCTATTCTTGATTCGACTGATTGGTGGTCAAAATGAGTATTCATAAAATAAAATTCTTGCTTTGCGTTCTCATCCAGAAACTTACCCCATGTGACCATACGTGGAATTTTATTTCCCCATGTCCTTGACCCCTCAACATTGGGTGTATCCGATAACCAAAGATTTTCAGATTCTAAAACCTTAAAACGATCCTTGTTATAAAAGATAGCTGCATACTCTCCGTTTTCTCCACCCTCACGGCCAACTCCTATCCAGGCATAATTTGTTAAAGACTCATCTAGGTCTTTTATTTGTTGGCGAATAGCTTCCTGTGTACCAATGATTCCTGGATTATATTTTTTTATTACATGCTCAATTAACGGTAATCTTTCCTCCCAAGTATGTGGTGTCACATCATTATTATTTATATATCTTATGTTATATGTCATTATCCTTAATCCATTTTCTTGTTTTTGCGTTATACTATCCGTAAATTGGCATCCAGATATAATTAGACAAAAGGACAAAAGTAACAAGGGATAACCGTTGTTTTTCACATAAAAACCCCACTTTGTAATAACTATCATAGTGTAATCCATTTTAATTCTATGGCCATTTATAATAATTTAACCTATAGATTTTCAACAGGTTTTAAACTGTACTTATTTCTAATTGTAATTTTTCAATTGCCTTTTTAATAGTTTTTTTCGCTTCAGGTGAAACCTTGTGCTTCTGTTCCCCTTGATTTAATTGAATTAAGAATTTCTCTAAAAATTTTTCTGCTTGCCTTGTATGCTCGCGTTGATAATGATGCTCTGCCTGCCTAAGAGTATTCATTAATTTCGAGCACAGCGGTCCACTTATTTTATTTATTTCAATGTATCTTTCTACCATTTCACTAACCGTATCAAAATCTAAGTCCCTACTATGTTGTCCTGGGCTAGGATTCTGATTTTGTGCTTCCTTTTCTACTAAAATTGAAAATGGCTCAGGTGCCGAATATACAATTGACCTATTTTCTTCAGCCTCAATCTGACCATCATTATAAGTTAAAGCACTTATCATAATATTGTCAGGGGTCATAAGAGCGAGACTTCGACCGTCAATTGATGAGCCATTAAGTCCTTGATTTACTTGTGGAGTGAAAACGGCGACTAACTGATCTGGATTAAGCATTTTTTGATCCAATTTGTAATTATTCATAAACTGTTCGAAACTTAGCTTATAACAGCAGGGTTGTTTCTTAATCCACACAACCTTTGTTTCTAGTGGTTCAATCACAGTTGTTGTACTGTACAAGTCATCCTTCACTATTTCCCATACATTCCAGCGCCCTTTCATAAAGGGTTGAGTAGGATCGTAAAAATAAGCAATTTTATATCCATTAAGATCAATCGGTGTATACCCATTATTATAAATTTCTACGAAGTTATAATTTCCTTTTTCTGTTGATAACGGGACAAGCTCACTTATAAACAGTTCGGCATGTGCTTCCTTATAAAAAACAGAATCTTTATTTTCTGGATCTTTCCCTGTTTCTATATGGTTTAATATAAAATCCACCATAACCGGATAATGATCGCTAGGATATACATCTTCATTTGTATAGATAACAGTTTCAGCACGAAGTGTTGACACATTTCCTTGGAATAAAACCCAGTCTATGATATTTTTATCACCCTTTTCCGTTCTTTTTCCATAATCATGAAAAGTCCCAATATCCTTATTTATTTGTTCCTCCGCATTCATAAATCCATCTTCAAAGCCTCCTCTTATAAACCGATTGTAAATGTCACTATTTCTAGATGAGTTAAAATCTCCAGTAAGAATAATAGGTAAATCGGAATCAAAGTTCTTTATTGATTTAATGATAAATTCTGCGCTCTTTTGGCGTGATTTTTCAGATTGATGATCTAGATGTGTATTTACAAAGTAAAATGGTTTGTTTGTTTTTAAATCCATAAATTTTACCCACGTAACCATGCGTGGAATTTTGTTTCCCCAGCTATAGGAACTAACCACATTTGGTTTATCTGATAACCATACATGATTCCATTCAATCGGAGCAAAACGATTTTTCTTATAATAAACCGCCATAAATTCGCCGAAAATTCCCCCTTCTCTCCCTACACCAATCCTAGCGTATGCCGGTAAATCCTCCTCTATATCCATTATTTGACGGTACACTCCTTCCTGTGTACCAATAATATCTGGTTGCTCTTTTTCGATTAATTCCTTTACAATTGGGCGTCGACTTTCCCATGAATACTCATCATTAGCGTTAGCATACCGAAGATTAAAACTCATGGTACGAACCTGCTCTTCGGTGATATCTGAACCATAGGCCGCTTCAGAGGTCAACTGATTCCCGAAAAGAACAAGTAAAAGGGTAAAAAACACAGGGCACAATAGCCTTTTTATTGTCATACTGAACACCCCTCATTTGATTTATAAACAATCTAGCAAGAATCGTAGTAACATTCGAAATTAATTACATTAGCTTTAACCTAAAATAGAGATAATTTAAGGAAGTTTAGTTAAAGAAGGCTATGAAACTTGCATTTCATAGCCTTCTTTAATCATATTTATTAAAATTATTCACTCATATAACGTTTATAGGCTTCATTTTGTACTTCCATGTATTTGTCTAAGTTCAATTGTTTCACTCTATCAACATATTTCTCCCAACCATCAAAGGATTCTTCTCCCGAAATGAATTTTGCCTCCATTTCAGTTATATAAGTTTGAAGATCGGATCCTTCAGATTGTAAAAACCTATTTTCTTCATCAGTAAAGTTGAAACTATTCCAGAGCTCTTTTACAGCATTAGGCTCGGCCTTTTCACCTGCATCCATGGAATTCGGAAGAGTTTCGGAACCATTAAACCAATCTGGCTTTACATAACCTGGATAACTGCCCCCAAGCCAGGTAAAGTTTTTAGCCAAGGCCTGATCCAGGGTTAACCCCTGCGGGTTATCCGTTATTTCTTTCGTATATTGCAATGTTCCATCGTCCGATTTTTCGTACGTCTCTCCTTCTTTTCCCATAAAATAGAAGGTTGCGCCTTCATCTGAATAAAAGTAATCCATCCATCTTACAGAAGCCTCGGGGTACGGGTTCTTATCTGTAATAACAAAGGACCCAACCCATACCATAGGAACCTTCAGATGTGTGTATAATTGATCTCCAGATGGTCCTTTCAGGGCGCCTAAACCAATATATCCATCATCATTCATTTGGGCAGAAGGGTTTGGAATAATGGTTGCCCCTATTCTATTATCTGCTCCCTTTGCATATACCTGCGTGCTTTCTTGGGTAAAAATTTCTTGATCTATTAAACCTTCTTTATACAGCTTATTAACATACTCTAATAACTCTTTATACTTCTCGTCTATCCTAAAAAATCGAAGTTCATTCGTTTCAGGATCAACATCAATATATTTATGACCTAATCCGCGATTACCTAGTCCCCAAGCTCCCTTAAGTTGATCAAGAAGTGCTCCAGTTCCTGCGGCACTAAACGGAATCTCATCCTTTTCTCCGTTACCATTTAAATCTGTTTCTTTAACTGCTTTTAAATATTCATAGAACTCTTCTAGTGTCTCAGGTTCCTTCATATCTAACTTTTCAAGCCATTCCTCTTTGACCCATAAAGGTGTTCCAATTAACATGGGTAAAAAGTTTGGATCATAGAAGGTTGGAAAAGAATAGATATGTCCATCTGGCATTGTCAAGCCTTTTTTAATGTCAGGGTATTTTTCCATTAGCTTCTTTAAATTAGGTGCATATTGATCGATTAAATCATCCAACGGGATAAAAACTCCTTGTTTACCATACTTAGATAGATCAGCTGATGATACACGAGCAGAATAAAATCCATCAGGATAATCCCCACTAGAAAGCGCCAAATTCCTCTTCTCTTCTAAACTCTCAAAAGGGACGAGTTCAAAGTTAACATCTATTCCCGACTTTTTTGCATATTCGCTCCATACTAATGTTTCTTCAAATTTATCCCCATTTGAAGAGGCTTTACCAGTGAAAAAGGTTAACTCTATCGGCTCCTTTACAATTGGAAAACCTGTTTCATTCAATACATCTTTTTTTTCGGAAGTTGTTTGTTCCTTATTATTACTACAAGCAGTCATAGCAATTATTGATACAATTAATAAAACAGTCATTAATTTTTTTCCACCCATACAATTTCTCCCCCTTAGAATGTGTTTCACTTGCACTTTCAGCATGAATAACGAATCGCATCCCCCCTTTAAAGGATTCCTATCAACCTTTCAACGCACCAATCATGACACCTTTAACAAAATACTTTTGTAGAAACGGATATAAGACTAACATCGGCAAACTTGCAACAATCACAACTGAATATTTTATCCCTTCAATTTGCATTAAATAGCGTGCCATAGTATCATCAGTAACTTGAGCCATATCCCCCATGTCTTCCTTAATAAGCATGTCCCTTAAAAAAAGTTGAAGTGGAAACTTGTTCTGATCGGTTAAATAAATTAATGCATCAAAGAAAGCATTCCAGTGACTCACTCCGTAAAATAAAACCATAACGGCAATTATTGGCTTAGATAATGGAAGTAATATTCTTATTAAATATTGCATTGTTGAGCATCCATCTATCTCAGAGGATTCTCTTAGTTCCTCAGGAATAGATTGGAAAAATGTACGAATAATGATGACATTGTATACAGAAACGGCTCCTGGTATTAAAACCGCCCAAATCGTATTGAGCATTCCTAAATCCTTAATTAATAAATAAGTAGGAATCATTCCTCCACTAAAAAACATCGTAAAAACGAGGAAAATTGTGATCAAGTGTCTCCCTACAAAGTCCTTCCTTGATAAAGGATAAGCAATCATAATTGAAAGAAACAGATTAATCAGGACACCAAACACTGTATAAAATATCGTATTTCTATAACCAATTAAAATCTTTTCGTTTTGAAAGACCTTAATATATGAATCAAATGTAAAGCCTTTAGGTAGCAACCAAATCTCACCTTTTAAAATGGAGGATGGATCACTAAAGGAAGCACTTAATACATATAAAAGCGGATAGATCACAATAATCGCCACAACAGATAATATTACATAAACAAAAAAACCAAATATTCTATCTCCAAGGCTCTCTTTAACCACTTTACCAACCCCTTTCCCAATTACCAAAGACTAGTTGAACTAGTTCTTTTTGCAAAATAATTAACCATTATTAAAATGATAAAGTTTATAACGGACTCAAACAGTCCAATTGCAGCGGAGTAGTCGTATTGGGCCCCCACAATACCGGATCTATATATATGTGTGGCGATAACATCAGATGCTTCCATATTTAAGCTATTTTGCATTAAGAATACCTTTTCAAAACCAACACTCAATATTTGTCCTGATTGTAAAATAAGCAGGATAATAATCGTTGGTAAAATACCGGGTATATTCACATGCCAAATTCGTTGTATTCTACTAGCACCATCTATTTTGGCTGCATCATGAAGTTGTGGATCAACCGACGAAAGTGCCGCTAAATAAATAATGGAACTCCATCCCATTTGTTGCCAAACACCAGAAAAGACATACGTTGTTTTAAACCAACGGGGTTCCGTCATAAAGAAAATAGGTTCCCCACCGAACATCTCAATTAATTTATTCACAATTCCATTGGTTGGAGATAAAAACAAAAACAACATCCCTACTAAAACAATTACAGACAAAAAGTGTGGGGCATAAGTAATTGTTTGGACAAATCTCTTAAAGGCACTTTTTCTTACTTCATTAATTAATAAAGCGAGAATAATCGGAATTGGGAAACCAACCAATAGTTGATAAACGCCAATACCTAATGTATTTTTAATTAATCTCCAAAAATAGTGACTATTAAAAAATCTTTGAAAATGTTCCATTCCTATCCATTCACTGCCTGTTATACCTTTAGTTGCAATAAATTCTTTAAAGGCTATTTGAACACCATACATAGGAAAGTATTTAAATATTAAAAAATAAAGGATGACTGGAAAAACAAATATATACAAAATAAAATTCTTTCTTAAAGATTTCTTTAACCGTTTAAAGTTATTTTGTAGTTTATTTATTTTAATGGGCCCAGTATTTCCAGTGGCAGTAGTTATTTTCGCCAAATTATTCACCAACTCTCTAAATAATAATTAAAATAAAATTAAATGTATCGCATATTTATTCAATAATTTTATCTGAGAGTCCCAGATCTATCCGGGGTCTCAGATCTAGCAAATCAAGATTTAACTAATTTTTAACATTACATAAATTGAATTTGCCTCCTCCATATCTTTTTCACCAAATCACACAAAATGATGTTCCTCCCTTCAGAATACTAACGTCAATTGAAAAGGGTTGCAAAGGAAAACAAAAAGAGAACCCCAATTAGATTTTCGGCACGAAAATTTTCTGTACCAAAAATCAATTGGGATTCTCTTATTCTCCATCCATGTTATATGAACTTGTAAATCTTTATAAGAAATAATATTATAAATCGTTATAATTGTCAACCAATATTTGAAATTTTCTCTAATTCATACAACATTTTCCCAACAATCTGCTTTAAATCGAGACAGTGTGGTTTGCTATATCCCTGGTTTTCCTTTTGGGAACAAAATTCCCGTGTAGGAAATTGAAGTAGTGCCATTGTTCAGTGATCTAAATGAGGGACCAATTTCTAGAATGTAAAAATATAGGCAAGAAGGCTAAATAAGAAAGGTAAAAACTTTGGATTAAAACGAATACTCATTTTAACATTTATAAACCCATTTTTCCTAAAAATAAAATTTAGTAGAGGAAATTTAATATAAACAGAGAATGTATAAAATTAGGATAGATTTCAAAAAATTTCAAAGGTGGCTTTGATAATGAAAAAATTAGTAGATTCTAGGTTTTCCTTTCAAGTAGTCTTATATGCTACAATTGTCATTAGTTGCTTGTTCGGTATTAGCTTTGGCGCATCCATTACCCACGCGGAGGAATTCACATTTGATACTACCAGTGTTCAAAAACTATTTTCAAATGCACATGCCAATTCTACAATTATCCTTCCAAAAGGAACTTATGAGCTAAGTGGTTACATCGAATTACCTAGAGAAAATAATGTCACCATTGATGCAACGGATGCCGTTTTTACTGGACAAATCACTTTTCTTTCCGCGGGTAATTCGGGTATGAAATGGAAGGGAGGAACATTCAATGGTACCGGCGATACTCGACTTGGATTTACACTTTTGCATGTTGAAAATGCATCATTTGATGGAATGACATTTAACAGAGCAACTAGGTTTGGTCAACACGTTTTTGATTTGTTAGGAAGTTCTGATTTAACGTTCAAAAATCTTATAGTAGCCGGATATGGAAATTCAACTGATTTGTCTGGATTAAGTGCGTACCAAAAGTATGCAGAGGCCATTCAAACGGACTATGCAATCGCCGGTGCGTCTGGTTCAACTGCATCAGAAGAGCTATTAATAAGTTATGGTGGAGAACTTGATGGAGCGGCTACTGGAGGAATAACTGTAAAAAACTCTCAGTTTATACCATATTATGAAAATGGCAAAATGTTATCTTGGGCTCAATCTCCAATGGGGCAACATCTTTATGCAAAAGATACTCAAAATTACGATATAAACTTCACCCAAAATATTGTCACTAACCCAATTCCGTTGAACGAAATTACCCAAAATAAATATACTGGGGCTCTTCATTTTGTGTCAATAAAGAACTTGACTATTACTGACAATGTATTTACGAGTAATCATGTCGCCAAAAGGGAGAACTGGATTCAGGTCGTAAATAACGCAAATACGACTAATCCTGGAAATGGAAGTGGTAATCTTCCGACTTCTGGCGTGCATATTTCCCGAAATAACTTTATCGGAGTTCAGCCCACTCAATCTTATGTTAGCTTAGTATCTGACAAAAATAATGTAAACTTTAAAATCACAGAAACAATCATCAGTAATAATACATATTGGACCAATTCATTGGTCGATCCAACGAATTGGGTATCAATTACTGATACCGATTCGCAAATTGAACAACCCAGGGTAGAGCAAAACCATGTCCAGGTTGTGGATTTTTCAGTATTACTAAGCCAATTCGAAGAATATGTGAAAAATGATGACATTAGTGGCCCTCTTGTATCAATCTTAACCAACCGACTACAGCAGGTAGAGCATCATTTCAATAACGGCCACGATGAGCAAGCGAAAAAGCATCTGCAAGGATTTTTGAAACATATAGAGAATCGTGCCCACCAACAGCATATTTCCGAAAAGGCAAAGCAACAATTGACAATATTCGTTGAAATTTTGTTGGAGAAATAATTCTCTTTGTAATAGTGTCAGATTCTGAACAATTCAAAATCTGACACCATTACTATTCAGTTCTTCCTTCAGAATTATGAATTTCAATACATCTTGCGTTTATTGTAATTTGTCTGTGCAGTACCTTTATAATTATACTTGTCACCCATATTACCGTGGTACTTGATGTCATATACCTCATGATTACTTTTCCTGTATCCGTCCATACTTTCACCTTATATCAAGTACGGACATATAAGGGTAGGGCTAAAAGTTTATAGCTTCTTAAGACGGTGGAATTAGACTACGTAAGTTAAAGTGCCTTAATATAATTTTTATTCTTGTTATTTTTCATTTAAAAGAACATTATACGCACCCTGTATAGTTAGGCGATGTTCTCCTTTTCCATATTTCTGCAATGCAGATTCAATCGAATCCTCGTCTGTCTTTTTATTTTATCCCAATCCTGCTCATCTAAGTAATCAACGTTCTCTATCCCTAACGCTAGATTAGCTGTTGTTTTTTCTACATTTACGTGAACAGATTCTGCACCGTCAATATTCCAATCACTAAGAAGATTTCTAGGAGTAACTGTAATAGGTTGCCAATTGCCCTTTAATTCTAAAGCTATGTTTTGTGGGAGCAAGAGAGTGGCTTTCATTCCATCCATCGGCCGGTAAAAATGATTATAGGGGACTGCTTTCATTTTAATATAGATCGTGTCGCCTTTTTTCTCGACCATAGCATAATCCGAAACCTCTTTGATTCTCGTTTCATTAGCGAGCACGTCCCCCTGGTAAGTCCCAAAAAGGGAAATTTCCTTTTGATCCGTTGTTTCAACGGCAATAGCAAATGGGCCCGTATCCACTTGCACCCGTTTTATTCCCTTTACATCACTCTCTTCATATTTTGGTAAATCCAACTCACGCACTTCCGCTGAGACAACTTTTTGCGCAAAGTCGAATAATCCAGTAGAATGTAGGACCGCCATCCCAATCCCCGTTGTCCCGATCAAGGCGATGAAAATAATGCTAATAAAATCGTATTTTACCCGACTGTTTTCTGTTTTGACAAAGAAAAGATATAATAAAATCTCAATGCCTAGAACAATGAATAATGCAGGCCACCATGACATTAAAACGAGAGCAGGGTCCCACCCTAAAAATTGTTGTAGTAGTAAAAACACGCCCAGAAAAACGAGGGCTCCTCCCATTGAAAAGGAGCCAACACGCCATGTCCTCATTTTGCTTCACCCTTTTCTTGCTTAGATTTTGTTTTGTTACCTGTTAATAATTTGATTCCTCCACCGATCAACAAGAGACAAATAAAACCGGTTTGGATATATTCATGCAACACATAATAAAGATCAAACGAAAACCATCTATGGAGAAAAGGCTCCACGATTGGAAGGGCAACATTCATCCCAATATAATAAAAACCTAAGACAATTAACCCAATCCCCACCCATTTCTGATGATTCAAGAAGAAGGAAATAAGCGGTACATCTTCATTCTCTAATTCTTGATCTGATCTTGAAGCCTTTTGTAAACCATCAAAAAAGCTAAAGAACCAGATGATGGGGACAATAAACAGAAAGATCCCAAGTCTTAGTACATCTAAAATATAGATAGAGAATAGAAAAGCTGCCATCAATTGGATTCCGCGTTTTTGTAAGCCTAGATAGAGATGCCCAGCCCCGGGAAGAATCGCTAGTAATGTCGCGATCGCTTTACTTTTCTTTCCATCCGAATTGCGATTTTCCAAGTCTTCTAAAATCGATTTGTCTTGCAGCTCTTCTCCTTTTTGTTTTTTCTCTAATTGCTTCAATGCATCAAAAAAGCCGAAGAACCAAATGATCGGAAGCGAGGCCAGAAAAATGAGAAACTCGCTTCTTTCTGTCATCAAAGTGACAAAAAAGATCATCATCGCCGCTCCAAAGAAAGCAACTAGTAATGTCGTCCCCCGATACACCAAGCCGAGCTGGAAATGCCCTAATCCAGGAACAAACGAAAGGATAATCGTGAAGAAGCGCTCTGAATCATGTGTTTTCTTCCCTGCAACTACTTCTTCATCCACCTGATTGCCTTGCGGATAAAGTTTGGAAGCAGTGACAACTGTATCGATGAAATTCACTAGATAAAGGAGAACTCCTCCAAGTGAAAAGATGACAAAAACATCATAACTAAACATAACCGCAATCATCACGGAAAAAAGGGGGATGCCAATCACAGTCGCCGTATAAAAAAGCCCACGTAACACTTTCCCCATATACATTAGACCGCCACCCGGGAAAAAGGCGAGCAAAAAAGCTATAAACGGATTTTTATTCATTTTGTTTTCCCTCCTTAAAGTGAACATCCATTTCAAATTTATTTATAATCGAACCTTGTTTATCAAGAAAGCTTTGCACAAAGGATTCTCTGTGACGGGATTCATTATTTTCAACGGTATCTGTCATTTTCATCAATTGAGTAAAGACACCTGTCGACATGAAGATCATCGTCATCGCCACGGCAATCGCATAGTGAATAAATGTTTGTTTTCGTGAATGGAGAATGCGGGACTTTTTCTCCTCAGGCTGTATTGGCTTTTCCATTTCATGGATTTGTTCCATAATTAGATCTGTAAAATTCTCTTGTTTAGATAAATCCAGCTCCTGGGCATCATTGGATTCCACTGCCTGCAAATATAATTCTAAACAGTGATCACAATGATAAAGGTGGTTTTCATATTGAATACGAGTTTCTTCTTTGAGTTCATCACGTACATATTGCAGCCAATTTTCAACGCTATAGTGATTCATGAAAAATCATCCTCCTTCCAGTGCTTCTTCATCCATTGTCTTGCGCGATACAACCTGACTTCGATCGTTTTCGTCTTGACATTCGTTTTTTCAGCGATTTCCTGATAGGACTTTTCTTGAATATAAAAATCTTCCACGACCTCGCGATAATTTGCAGGTAATTCTTTTAAACGTTCCCTTAATAAATGTCTTCGTTCTTTTTGGATCACAAGAAATTCAACATTTTCAGTTGAGGGAGTATGGTAACTTTCTTCATATTCAACTTGCTGATCTTCTTTTCTTCTTACTTTCTTACGTTTTATATCGATCGCATGGTTTACCGCAATTCTAGTCATCCATGTTTTAAAACCTTGATTCTCATATTTGGGGAGAGAAGTATAGATCTTTAAAAACACTTCTTGGGTCGCATCTTCTGCATCTTTCTCGTTGCGAAGTACGCCATAGACAGTATGGAAGATCAAATTCCGATATTTCTCTACAAGTAATCGAAAAGCATGATCATTTCCATTCTTTATTTTTTCGATGAGTACATCATCCAACTCCTCTTCCCCCTTCCCCTTTGGCCTCTATGTATCTAAACGTTTGTTGAATGCTGACCCCTACACTTTACGCTATTATTTTTTTGTTTTACTAGGGATATAAACCTCTCTTCACCATTGTAAAGCACGCCTCCCATTTTCACATTCTCTTCTTGATAGACGCCATAAAAAATTTTAGCACTACACTTTTTGGAAGTTTTTTAGATGAGGGGAATAAAAGAATTTGTGATGAGAATACTAGAAGGCAAACAGCCCTGCAGTTCAACTTCTAATTGGATGTTGAGCTGCAGGGCTGTCCTTATTGATGATTATGAAATTGCAAATTCGCGATCAGGGGAAAATGGTCACTTGGAAAGCGTCCATCCACTTGGTCATCCACAATATGAACGCTAGATGTGGTTATTTTTCCTTTATGCAAAATCCAATCAATTCTCCCCTCCCCACCAGAAGGATCCTTAAAATTATTAAATGTTCCTAAATTTTCATTGATCCGTTCGTTTGCATCGTGCCAAGTATCGATATATTGACCTTCTCGGAGAAAGGTTTGATGAGTCTCTGTCTCAGCCACTGTATTAAAATCACCCGTTAGGATAATCGGCAAATTTGCTTGAAATGCTTCTGTCTTGCGAATAATCAGCTTAGCTCCATTCACTCTAGCTTTTTCAGATTGGTGATCTAAATGCGTGTTTACATGATAAAAAGTTTGCTTAGTCTCGCTATCAAATAATCGTACCCATGTAGCCATCCTTGTACAAGCACTCTCCCAGGCCGTTGATCCAATTTGATCAGGTGTATCAGAGAGCCAAAAATGATTAAATTCCATGATGTCGAATCGATCTTTTCGATAATAAATGGTCATAAATTCTCCATGACTTCCACCATCTCTTCCAAGACCAACCCATCCATATTCGGGAAGCAACGCCTCCATATCTTTAACTTGTGGATAAAGCCCTTCTTGTGTGCCGATTATATCAGGTTTTTCTCGCTGAATTAAGGCTTGGATCAGTCCTCTTCTTTCCTCCCACGAATTCGGTGGCACATCACTATTATTTCGTAGATTATAAGTCATGACTCGCAGACTTTCATTTTTCTTCAAACTTATCATCTCCTAAAATATTTAATGCTCATTGGTGGGAGAGGAACTTCCGTGTTGCCCACGCCCTGCGGGCAACGTAGAAGTCAGCATATTCTGTGTAAGTTACCTTTCATTTTCAAATACTGTGACATTTCTTTCGTTTAGAAAATCAATCGACTCTCGCAAAGATTCTTCCTCTATTTGATAAACTTCTTGAACTTGCTTTAACCATTTTTCCAATGAGTTTAGTTTAATCTCTTGAATGTTGCGGAATGTCATCACTTTCATTATCTTATTGCGTAAATAAAAACATTGATGCCCATTAAAACGAACAGCCGTGATTCTTCTCATCGTAATGTTTTCATCCTCATCTAGATAGGATTGGCGAATATCATCTGTGATCTCCTCTTCTGTGAGAGGATTCCAAATGATTTGCTTCGTTACAAATATTTTTCCATTCGATTTTCGCTCAATCTCATATAGATTAGCCTGCTTTTGTGTGATGGTAATTTCCTCGCCAAAGCCGTGCATCTTATGCTGTGGTCTTGCTTCTAAATCGACTGGCTTCATTATAGGGGAACCATAGCCAACATCGACATATAATTTTTTCCCTTGGATTTCAACCATAATGGCCAAATGACCTGGTTCCACTCTCACGAATGAACAGATGAATCCTAACTCCGTCAAAAGCCTAGCAAAATTCATATTTAATGTAAAACAAGTTCCTCCCCATCCCTTTTCCACTAAGTTATGAACAAATAATGAGAGAGGCGGAATAAAATCTGGTGCAAGAGTAAAATAATGAAACTTGCTGAAAGTTTCATAGGGAACTAATGTTAAATGGTGTTGAATGAGGCGTTGTAAATAGTTGATTGTCGGTAATTCTCGTTCCAATCGTAAAAAACGTACATATTGATCCACTGCTTGATTCACTATTCAACACCCCTTTCATTCAAATGGTTATTGTAATTTCAACTTAATGCTTTCATAAATATCATTCCACACCGAACGATCTTCGATATATTTTTTCATCATCTTCTCATACATTTCCTTTTGTCGCTCTTCAAATTGTGGTGCATCTTTCGGAGGAAGTTTTGAACGCTGTTCCTCTACAAAATATTGGACAGAATCTGCTCGAGGTCCCCATACTGCATATTCATTACCGGATTGATCTATGAAGATGAAAATCGGAATGGATCGAGATGTCCCATTCGTTAAATATTGATCCATCAGCTCCAAATTTTGGTCACGAAGGATCATTCTCACTTCCATGTTCGCCTTTTCGGCGAGACGTAATAGGATCGGAACATTCACCATGGCGTCACCACACCAATCTTCGGTGATTACAATTACGCGTAAATCTTTTTTCTTCAGTTCGGAAAAAAATTCTTCATCCTGAGCAGGAACCGCAAATTGTTCCAAAATATACTTTGAATTTTCTTGATGATTTTTCATTGATTGAATATATTCTTTAGATGGTATTCCTTTTTGAAACCATTGTGAAAGATTCATCATTCTTCCCCTTCCGTTTTAACTTGCTTACATTATATCTGGTTCGGAAAAACAAGCCAATACATTCGAATAAAATCTTGTAGTTAATTTTATGAGAGTATTTTAAAGTTTTACGATAGTAGAGCGGAAACGGGCGAGTTTAGACCAGAAACGGGCGATCGAGTCGCAAAATCGGGCTAACTTTGGTCGTAATTGGGCCGTTTGAACGTAAATGATAGTAAAATCAATTTTTACAAAAAATAAAGATGCAAGCTGGTTCGAATCAGCTTACACCTTTATTCGCTTATCTTTTCTCAATTTCTTGCTTTAGTAATTTATTCACCATCGGCGGGTTAGCTTGGCCTTTTGTTTCTTTCATGACTTGACCAACTAGGAAGCCAAGTGCCCGGCCCTTTCCATTTTTAAAGTCTTCAATTGATTGCTCATTGGCATCCAAAATTCCAGTGATGATCGGTAGAAGTGCATTTTCGTCCGAAATTTGCACTAATCCTTTTTCTTTGACGATCTTTTCAGGATCTCCGCCATTTTCAATTAGTTCACGGAATACCTTTTTCGCGATCTTCGAAGAAATCGTTCCATCCTGAATTAACTTAATCATACCCGCCAAACCTTCTGGAGTAAGAGCTGTATCATGCAGTTCTTTTTGCTCAGCATTGAGATAAGCAGAAACTTCACCCATTAGCCAGTTCGAGGCTAATTTTGCATCTGCTCCAGCTTTTAAGACTTCTTCAAAGAAATCGGACATTTCTTTTGTCAAAGTTAAAACCATTGCATCATAAGCAGGTAAACCTAATTCCTCTACATAACGCTTTTTGCGTGCATCTGGTAATTCAGGGATCTCTGCTCGAACACGTTCCTTCCATTCCTCATCAATATACAATTGTACAAGGTCAGGTTCAGGGAAATAGCGGTAATCATCTGCGCCTTCTTTTACACGCATTAAGATCGTTTCACCTGTGGATTCGTCGAAACGGCGTGTTTCTTGTAAGATTTCTCCACCAGAAAGAAGCACTTTCTCTTGACGCTTTTCTTCAAATTCAAGTCCTTTACGTACAAAGTTAAACGAGTTTAAGTTTTTCAATTCTGTTTTAGTTCCGAATTCTTCTTGGCCGATTGGTCGTAAGGAGATATTGGCATCACAACGTAGAGAGCCTTCCTCCATTCGGCAATCAGATACACCAGTAAATTGAACAATTGATCTTAGCTTTTCCAAATAAGCATATGCTTCCGCAGGAGTACGGATATCTGGCTCAGAGACAATCTCAATCAGTGGTGTGCCTGCACGGTTCAAGTCAACAAGCGAACCATCTTTAGCATGCGTTAATTTCCCAGCGTCTTCCTCAAGATGTACGCGTGTAATACCGATTTTCTTTTTGTAGCCATCGACTTCAATCTCGATCCAACCATGCTCCCCAATTGGTTTATCAAATTGCGAAATCTGATACGCCTTCGGATTATCTGGATAGAAGTAATTTTTCCGGTCAAATTTGGTATCTGTGGCAATTTCACAATTTAAAGCCATTGCTGCTTTCATTCCATATTCAACCGCACGTTTATTCAGTACCGGCAATACTCCTGGATAGCCTAAATCAATAACAGAAGTGTTGGTATTCGGTTTAGACCCAAATTGGTTAGGACTAGGTGAAAAGATTTTTGATTCTGTTTTTAATTCTACGTGGACTTCAAGTCCGATTACTGTTTCAAAATTCATGATTTTCCCCCCTTACAATTGTGGTTTTTGTTTGTGAAAATCTGTTGATTGTTCAAATGCATGAGCTACACGATAAACCGTTTGTTCATCGAAATGTTTTCCAATAATTTGCAAACCAAGTGGGAGCCCTTCTGTAAAACCACATGGCACTGAAATGCCAGGTAGCCCTGCTAGGTTGACTGGAATGGTTAATAGATCTCGCGCATACATGGTCACCAAATCATCCAACATTTCCCCAATTTTATAAGCTGGAGTTGGTGTTGTCGGACCAATCACAACATCATATTTCTCGAAGATATTGTCAAAGTCTTGTTTAATTAATGTTCTTGCTTGCTGGGCCTTTTTATAATAGGCATCATAAAAACCGGAGCTAAGTGCATAGGTTCCCAGCATAATCCGACGTTTCACTTCATCACCAAAACCTTCGGAACGACTTTTTTTATAAAGTTCCATTAGATTTTCTGGATTCGGTGTCCGATAGCCATAACGTACTCCATCAAACCGAGCAAGGTTAGCAGAGGCTTCCGAAGAAGAAAGTAAAAAATAAGATGAAACGGCGTATTTAGAATGAGGAAGAGATACTTCTTCCCAAGTGGCACCAAGACCTTCCAATACTTTTAACGCGGAAAGAACAGCTTCACGTGATGCTTGACCAATTCCTTCCCCTAAGTATTCTTTTGGAACAGCAATTTTCAAGCCTTTAATGTCCCCTGTAAGCCCTTCTGTATATTTTGGCACGGTTTTGTCCACGGTTGTTGAGTCATGTTCGTCCAAACCGGCAATAGCTTGCAACACGTACGCATTATCCTCAACATTTTTCGTAATCGGGCCGATTTGATCCAGTGAAGAGGCAAATGCAACCAAACCATAACGAGAAACACGGCCATATGTAGGTTTCATCCCCACGACTCCACAGAAAGAGGCTGGCTGACGAATGGATCCTCCTGTATCTGAACCAAGTGAAAAAGGTACTTGTCCAGCTGCTACTGCGGCGGCAGAACCACCAGAGGAACCTCCTGGAACAAAATCAAGATTCCATGGGTTTTTCGTTACTTGAAATGCGGATGTTTCGGTTGTTGATCCCATCGCGAATTCATCCATGTTCACTTTCCCAATCGTAATCACCTGTGCCCCATTCAATTTCTCCATCACGGTAGCGTCATAGATCGGATCAAAGTTTTCAAGCATTTTACTAGCACAGGTAGTTCTTAGATTCTTTGTGACAATATTGTCTTTAATTCCAGCAGGTATTCCAGCAAGGATTGAATCTCCAACTTGTCCATCAAGCGCTTTCGCCTTCTTTTGAGCATTTTCCTCATCCACTGTTAAAAATGCCTTAACCTGATCATCAACCTCATGGATTCTCTTAATCGATTGATCGACAAGATCTGAAGCTGTTATTTCTTTTTTATGTAGTTGTTCATGTAATTCTTTAATAGAATGATCGAATAATGACATATTGTTGCCCCCTTCCTTAATCGATAATAGATGGCACCTTGATTTGTCCATCTTCTTGTTCTGGTACGTTTTTCATTACTTCTTCTAGTGGTAAACCTTCGACTTTCTTATCATCACGCATCACATTCTTCTGAGCAAAAACATGAGAAGTTGGCTCAATATTGTCTGTGTTCAGTTCATTTAATGTATTTGCCATAGCAATGATATCATCAAGTTGATCTGAAAAATTTTCGGCTTCTTTTTCACTCATTTCCAGTCTAGCTAAGTGAGCCACATGAAGCACCTGTTCTTTCGAGATTTCCGACATCCTTCAACACCTCCGCATATTAAAATAAAGTGGAACTTTCATCAGTAGGGGATTTTCTGGCGCTTTCCCCACTAATATAAGTTGTGAATGCGCCATAAAACCGGGCACCTGCAATACTATTGATGATATCAAATAATCTTCCTAACAAGCAAGCTACTTAAGCTTCTAAGCAAAATCTTTTCTCAAATGTCCTGGTCGTTTCGCAGGTTGTATAATCTATTTATAAATATGAACAAACGGCTCCTTATCACCTGATTTTTTAGAGATTAAGGCCTCAGCCCCGTTGATCGAGGAAATATTGACATTCACATTAAAATTCTCGAAATGATCTATTACTAGTGAGGCCGCCCATTGAGTGAAACCAATGACTTCCGCTTCTCCATAAAGTTGAATAGGAATATCAATTTCTAAATTAACTAATTGATCATTTTTATAAAAAGCACGACCAATCAGCCCATTATAATTGGGAAAATATTTTTCTATATCATCTTTAAATCTCATGAAGTAAGCCACATCTTCGCGATGATCTTCTTCAGCGTCTGAAGATGGAAATAGATAGTGCTTTTCATCAATTTTTTTCCAATCCCCTAAGGATGAACTACCTTTTGCTGCGTGGGCATAAGCGAAAAAGCTTCCCGGAACAACGGCATTTTTGCTGTTTTGCTCAAATAAAGCGATTGTAATCGGGATATTGCTTAGCCCTTCCATGGAGCGGAGACGTTTAAGAACCTCGTCTGCTATTTTTTTGCCTTCCGCTTCAAGTTTAGCATGTTCAATCGGCTGTTCAAATGTCGCACCATATTGTTCTTTTTGATAATAATGAACAGAGTTCAGGGCAAGGCCTATGACCATACCACCTAGTTTTACGGTTTTACCATCCTTCACTAAATAATCATGTTCGAGGATATGGGCTAGATAAATAGGACTTTTTTCATTTTGTTCTTCTACAGAACCTTTTTCATCATTGACAGGGTTAAGCCCGACATTATCCTCCTCGTCTAATTTTAATTCTTTTAATTGTGCCTTCGTATATTTTCGATTCAACCAACTGCGAACCGTTTCCTGATCTAAATTTTGCCCCTCTTGGAACAGATAAGTGTCGGTCGAAAAATTTTCTTTGGCCACACGCATTAAGCCTGTTTCAAATTCATTAATATCATAAGTAGAATTCAATCGATCAACAACCATCCCTCTTGTTTTGCTCGGTTTAAAAGGTATTTTCGTACGATAGATTGAATCTGATATTTGATAATTAGGAATAATCGATTTCTCTTTCTTTTCATCCTTTTCTTGAACGATCTCATTCTCTTTTGTTATTTGGGGAGCACAGCCACTCAACAAAAAGATAATCAAACTGCTAATAAGCCACTTCTTCATAAGATTTTCCACCTTGTTTTTTTGTTAAGGTAATCTGTTGATCTCATTGTATTTGTAATTCTTCCAAAAACCTCTGCTCATCCCAGGTTTCAATGCCTAGTTCTTTCGCTTTCGTTAATTTAGAACCCGCTTCTTCACCAGCAATCACCAAATCGGTTTTTTTGCTGACACTTCCTGTCACTTTTCCACCCAAGAATTCAATTTTTTCTTTGGCTTCATTTCTGGTTAACTGTTCCATCTTACCCGTTAACACAATTATTTTATCATAAAAATAAGAATCCTTGTCAGCCGTTTCACTTCTTTTTTGACCAAGATATGTCATATTAACATGAGCTTGTTTCAATTTTGTTAGTAACTGTTCCACTTCCTGATTTTCAAAGAAGCTGACAATCGAATCAGCCATCTTTTCTCCGACCTCATCGATTTGTAGGAGTTCTTCCTCTGTCGCAGAAGCCAAGCGATCCATCGTCTCAAAATGTTCCGCCAGAGTAGTTGCTGCCTTTGCTCCTACATGGCGAATGCCTAATCCAAATAATAATTTTTCTAATGAGTTTGATTTGGAGTTTTCAATCGACTGAATTAAATTGGAGCTTGATTTCTCCCCCATTCTTTCCATTGAAAGGAATTGATCCTTTGTTAAGGAATAAAGATCAGCAGGATCCTTCACTAAATCAAGGGCAAAAAGCTGACTAATGACTTTTTCACCTAAACCATCAATATTCATCGCATTTCGAGACACAAAATGAATCAATCCTTCTCTTCTTTGCGCTGGGCATTTCGGGTTCAAACAGCGCAGGGCCACTTCTTCCTCTAACCTAACTAGTTCGCTATTACATTCCGGACAATGTTCAGGCATTTGAAATGGAAGTTCTTTTCCAGTTCTTCTCTCTTCCAAGGCATGTACGACCTCTGGAATAATATCGCCCGCTTTTCTGATGACAACCCAGTCACCAATTCGAATATCTTTTTCTTTAATTAAGTCTTCATTATGGAGTGAAGCTCTTTGTACTGTCGTTCCCGCTACTTGAACAGGTTCTAAAATGGCGGTTGGTGTGATGACACCTGTTCTGCCGACACTGAGCTCAATATCCGTTAATTTTGTCACAACCTCTTCAGCAGGAAACTTAAAGGCAATCGCCCAACGCGGCGTTTTAGCTGTTTGCCCCAATTGTTCTTGTTGATCAAGAGAATCCACCTTTATCACGATGCCATCTATATCATAATCCAATTGAGAACGATCATTTGTCCATTTCTCAATATATTCAAGCACTTCTTCAATGGAATGGCATTGTTTTCTTTCCTTGTTCACTTTTAAACCAAGCGTTTCAAGCAAGTTTAAACCGGCGTTATGGGAAGTCACACCTGTTGTGCCAAAATCGCCAATTCCATAAAGAAAAATATCTAGATTACGGGAAGCAGCAATCCGCGGATCAAGTTGCCTTAGGGAACCTGCTGCCGCATTACGAGGATTGGCAAAGACCATTTGTCCTTCCTCTTCCCTGATCTCGTTCAGCTTTAGGAAAGACCTCTTCGGCATATATGCCTCCCCACGCACTTCTAGAGAATATGGTTCCTTTAATCTTAAGGGGATGGAGCGAATGGTTTTCAAATTAGCTGTTATGTCCTCTCCAACTGTTCCATCTCCCCTTGTCGATCCTTGAACAAGAAGCCCATTTTCGTAGCGCAATGAAACAGCCAATCCATCTATTTTCAATTCACATACATAAGAGAAATCATCCCCAATACCTTGACGAACTCTTCGATCAAAATCGCGAAGATCCGCTTCTGAAAAGGCATTAGCTAAGCTTAACATCGGGGTTTGATGACGCACCTTTTCGAATTGGGATAAGACGGCTCCTCCAACTCGCTGTGTAGGTGAATCTGGGGTAATCATCTCAGGGTATTTTTCTTCCAACTCCTGCAGTTGTTGAAGAAGCTTATCATATTCTGCATCAGGAACAGAAGGATTATCTAGAACATAATACTCGTATCCATATTTATTCAGTAACTGATGAAGCTCCTTCACCTGTTTTGCAATACTTTCTTGATTCATCCTCACATCAACCTTTCCACCAAAACCAATACTTTTCATTGCAAGCTCTAAGTTTTAGAGATCAGAGCCCAGCTAGCTAGTAAGTGTCATGCCTTACTTATTATGCCTCAGCAATAAAAGCGCAAACGCCTGTCTTCGCCGTTCTAACCAACATCCTGTTAGCCTAGACTTTTTGGATAGGGGCAAACTGGGCAAGCAGTCGTTTAATCCCCACAGGGCTTGGAAAGGCAATATCCAATTCTTTATTATCTGCATCCCCCTTGACGCTCACAACGGTCCCAATTCCCCATTTTTTATGTTCTGCTTTGTCCCCAACCTTCCATTCCGAACCAGAATCAGGAGAATTATCGGTCGACATCGGTCTTGTAACAGGTTTTCTTCGTTCCCTATTCATGACTCGACGATCCGCGCTAGCTCTTTTCTGTTTTTCTTGTTCGTTGACATTTTCCAGAAGTTCGGCTGGAATTTCCGCAATAAATCGAGAAACTGGGTTCATATTGGTACGACCAAATAAGGTCCTCATTTGCGCATTCGTTAAGTATAATTCTTCTTCTGCACGTGTGATCCCGACATAGGCGATTCTTCTTTCTTCTTCCATTTCAGCTTCTTCCATCAAGGAACGATTATGCGGAAAAACGCCCTCTTCCATTCCAATTAAAAAGACGACTGGGAATTCAAGGCCTTTTGCTGAGTGCAAGGTCATTAGTGTGACCCCTTCCTCTGGTACCCCATCTTCATCGAGACGATCAATGTCGGCAACAAGCGCTAAATCCGTAAGAAAAGCAACTAAACTTTTATCTTCACTTCCGTCTTCAAAATTTTTCGTAACGGAAAGGAACTCTTCGATATTTTCTAATCTACTCTCTGCTTCTAGCGATTTTTCCGCTTTTAACATATCGCGATATCCTGTTTTCTCGATTACTTCTTCAACCAATTCGGTCACAGGCAAATACTCTTGCATGCCGACATAATTGCGAATTAATAGATAAAATTCAGCGGCTGCATTTGCGGCTTTTCCAGTTAAACCAATAAAATCAACTTCAGCTAACGCTTGATACATGGAAAGGTCTCGTTCTCTGGCATATGCAGCAATTCTATCTAAAGAGGTTGCTCCAATTCCACGTTTTGGAACATTGATAATGCGCTGCAAGCTAATATCATCATCTGGATTCGCAATTAATCTTAAATAGGCAAGTAAGTCTTTAATTTCTTTTCGATCATAGAATTTTGTACCGCCAACAATTTTATATTCGATATTTGATTTTAATAATACTTCCTCCATCGCACGAGATTGAGCATTTGTTCGATAAAGAATCACAAAGTCCGAAAGTTTCCGTTGTCCTTTTGTACTTAATTCCTTAATTTTCCCTGCTACATATTGAGCTTCTGATTGTTCACTGTCTGCCCGATAATAGCTAATCCTTTGCCCCTCTATATTTTCCGTCCATAATTTTTTCGGTTTGCGATTTGGATTATTTTGAATGACTTCATTCGCTGCATCAAGAATATACTTTGTAGAACGATAATTTTGTTCGAGAAGAATGACTTTGGCATTTGGGTAATCTTTTTCGAAGGATAAAATATTGGCGATATCTGCTCCCCGCCATCGATAAATCGACTGATCCGAGTCCCCCACGACACAAATATTTTTAAGGCGTGCGGCAAGACTTTTGACAAGCATATATTGAGCACGATTCGTATCTTGATATTCATCGACGTGAATATATTGGAATTTGCGTTGATAGAATTCCAATATTTCAGGGACGCGTTCAAATAATTGAATAGTCACCATGATTAAATCGTCAAAATCTAGAGCGTTATTGCGACGTAATCTACGTTGATACTCTGTATAAATCTTGCTGATGGTTTGCGCATAAAAACCGGCTGCTGTTTTTTCATATTCCTTCGTCGTCACTAATTCATTTTTCGCACTGCTAATCGCACCGAGTGCAGCTCTTGGGTCAAATTTCTTCGCATCAATATTTAAATCCTTGATCACATTTTTTACAACCGATAGTTGGTCAGTTGAGTCAAGAATAGTGAAATTACTATTATAGCCTAGACGATCAATATCACGCCGTAAAATCCGTACACACATGGAGTGGAAAGTGGAAATCCAAACAGCTTCTGCCGAGCCGCCCATAATATTTCCAATCCGTTCCTTCATCTCTCGTGCGGCCTTATTTGTAAATGTAATCGCAAGAATATTGTAAGGATTGACCTCTTTTTCTACCATTAAATAGGCCACCCGATGTGTGAGGACTCTTGTTTTTCCACTACCTGCCCCCGCCATAATCAGCAAAGGCCCTTCTGTCGTTTTGACCGCCTCTTTTTGTTCAGGATTTAATCCTTCTAAGAGACGTGTACCCGAAATTTGCAACTCTACTACCTCCTCACCTAGAAACGTTTGTTCTATTATAACTTGATTTTATACAAAAGTCACGGAAGCACATGAACTGTTTTCAAAGCTTCTTTTAAATTTTCATAGACGACATTACCGACGATAATACAATCAGCAAATTGTTTCATTTCTTTTGCCTGTTGGACTGTTTGAATACCGCCACCATAGAAAAGAATGGTATTTGATAATTGACCACTTACCTTTTCCACTAATTTCGGATCACCATAATTCCCACTATATTCCATATAAAAGATCGGCATCTGAAACATTTTCTCAGCCATTCTTGCATATGCTATGACATCTTCATCATCTAGTGAAGTGACTGCCTTTGTTAATTTGGCCGCCTTGCAATCGGCATTTAGAATACAATAGCCTTCCACTAGGACCTCATCCCAATCCATCAGCTCTCCATATTCTTTGATCGCTTGATGATGGAGGCCGGAAAACCATTGGATTTCTTCTGTATTTAAAACAGATGGAATAAAATATAAATCAAATCCTGGTGTAAGGGATTCAAGATTACTTACTTCTAGTACACACGGAACAGTGTATCTTCTTACTCTTGACATTAACTGCAAAACATTTTCCAATGTTACATGATCTGTACCACCAACAATAATGGCGTCTGTTCCTGATTCACAGATTTTTTCTAAATCTTTATCTGAAATCGGCTTATTAGGATCCAGTTTAAAGGCGTGGCGCCACTCTTTCACATCGTACATATTGATTGGGTCCTCCATTTCTATTGGGCATCTATCATTATAGCATTTAGGGATGGGGAGACTAAAGTAGATGGGGAAATTTTATGGATATCAGTATTGGAAAAACACAAAAAGGAACAGCTTGCTATCTCACTGCCCCCGTATTTAAGAATAAAAGCGCAAGCGCCCGTTTAGCGACGTACAAACTTTTTAGGGGCCTGACGAGATAAAGGAAACACGATGAACCCGAAGGGTGAATCGATGTTGACTTATCGTAGGAAGGCACCGAAAGTTTGCTAGTCGCTGGGCGCTGGAGCTGGATGTCAATACCCACTTTTAGTACTTATCCACAAGCTAGAATTTTATATTACGCTAAGCAACAAAAAAGAATAGTCATTCATTCCGTTGGAAGACGAAATGAATGGCTCTATTTTATTTTTCCCCTTCAACACGATCAAGAACCATTTCATATGTGTCATTTCCATAATTCAAACAGCGTTTCACCCTGGAAATCGTAGCGGTACTTGCTCCCGTTTCCGCTTCAATTTTATGGTACGTATTACCTTCTCGCAGCATCCTAGCTACTTCTAGACGTTGCGATAAGGATTGTATTTCATTAATGGTACATAAATCATCAAAGAAGCGATAACACTCCTCCCGATCTTGCAATGTGAGAATCGCATCAAAAAGCTGGTCTAATTCTTTTCCTCTCAATTTTTCAATTTGCATACACCTATAATCTCCTTTAGCACGTGTTCAAAAAGGAGGATAAAAAGGACCCGTCGGCTAAAGGCGCTGACGTCCTGTCAGCAACGCCGACACTAGCACATCCTGTGCGTCGAAAGTTCTAGGCGGCGCAGCTTCGAGCAGCGGACTTGTACAGGATGTACTGACTTCTGCGTTGCCCACAGGACGTGGGCGGTTTTAGCAGAAGAACCTTCTCCTGATACATGAGCAGCGAAGAAGCAAGCCAACGAAGAAATTCGAAGTGTCATTTTTACCGGACTTTTTGAACATCCTCTTTTAGCACACACACTATTTATTATAAGAAACGATATCTAGGCTCGGTATAATACTGATCCAAGTTTTGCCTGGTACTAGCTTAGCTGGAAGGCCATCCTCATATGGTAAAGGGCGACCATCAAAATCTTTCCATTCTATTTCTCTAACTAAACCCTTTTGAAATAGTAATGCTTTTCCACCAGATGTCAAATCAATTGCGCGTCTTCCTTTTGAATCCATTACCTGGTGTTCGGTTTCTATCACAATCACATTATCCAATAAAACTGGTTCCTCGGTTTCCGAATCAATTGTTTGTTCCCCGTTAGAGGTACGTGTATACTTTTCGTTTTCTTGATCATATTCATAGTTCGAGATAAATTGATCATTTTGGCTATAAGAAACTTGTATGGCGCCAACTTGATCTCCTTCAAGGCTCTCCACTTCCTCATTTGTCAGAAATTCTAATGGTTCTGGTGGGGTATCCAACTCATACCCTTCATTTTCAGCCCCTTTTACGATGTTTCCTTGCGTAATATAGGAATTATGAGGAGCTTGACGATCAGAAGACCGTTTAAACAACGTTCCATCGTATTGAATGCCATTCAACTGATCGATTTCCCCAGATAATAACCTTTTTTTAGCACTAGGACTATAACCATGGGCGATATACAGACTTTGGAATCCTTTCGCAATATCAATAAAATAATCGCGAGAACTCCGAATAGGCCCTATTCGCTCAGGTAGTTCACTTTGATAAATGGCTAAAAACCGGGTAATCGATCCTTCCGCTAATAATTCATATACGATATCTGCCTGGGATAGCCCACTTTGAGGTCGTGCTATGGGATGATTATTCACTGTGACGGCAATTGCCCTTTGAGTAGAAGCTGTTTCTGTCGGCAAACCAGTAAGCGGGTAACGAAAAGATGATTGTTCCTTTTCCGTTTCAGATGCAGGACCGTCTGATCCGGAATCCGTCTGCTGTTCTTCTTTTTCATTATCCCCACATGCAGCCAAGACAAGACCAATTACAAGCAAAAGTATACAAGTTCTTCTCCTTTTTGAAAACAAAAATGCCAACTCCTATATCTATGACTAATTTTACATTTACTTCGTGTTCAAAAAGGAGGATAAAAAGGACCAAGACGCTGTTGTCACGAATTTAGGCTAACACGAGTGGCGCCTTTAGCCGTTTATCCTTTGTGCATCCATTTGATCCTTACCTTTTGAACATCTTATTTACTATTTTAACGCATTAATGTTGGAAAGAGTACCTTTTTGTTCATCACATCATATAATCCACTTTGAGTAAGCCGTATATAAGGTAAGTGAGTAGCCGAAAAAAATAATAAAGAATAAATCGGATCTGTAAAAAGATATCCTCTCTCCACTAATCGATCTTTTAACGTTTCCGTTTCTTGTGCTAGATCTTCTATTCGTAGATCTGACATTAACCCAGCAAGAGAAAGTTTCATTTCAAAAATAATCTTTCCTTCTTCTGCCAATACGATTCCTCCGCCAATCTCTTTCATCCTTTTAAATGCAAGTAACATATCTTCTTTTCTTTTCCCAATCAAGATAATATCACCTGTAGAAGAAAAGGAAGAGACAAATCCTGAAACCGATGTTGCAAAGCCTTTGATCATTGTATTAATCCGCCATTTCCCCTTACGATCCACCAACATTAAATAACTTTCATCTTGTCCTTTAGGCAATGGGTCAATCGCTAAATCAACACCAATCGTGTACGGCTTTGTAATCACATCATTCACCATTTCTATACCAAATGGCATTGAAAATTGTAAATCATCGCGCTCAAGCTCCCATTCTAACTGAAGGGGCTCTAAATCATATTGCGGCCAATGGATAGGATCAGCAAAAACGACCTCTTTCCCTGCTTTTCGGACCCATTGCCCCTTCGCTAACACGGAGACAGGTGTCGGTTCATGTTCATTTGCAAGGAAATTGATATTCGCCACTCTCCCAGTTGCAATCTGCCCATGTTCAGAGGAAAGATTAAAATGGCGGGCAATATTATAGGAAACCATATGATAGGCGTCAATAGCAGGTACATCATTTTCTAACGCTAGCCGAATGAGATAATCTGCCATGCCCTGCTTGTAAAAGGCTGGCGTTGCTCCGTCTGTCGTCATCATCAGAGAATCATATTGAGTAGTGAGTCCCATCCTTTTCATTTCTTTTAATAATACTGGCAAATCAGGTCGAATGGATGAATGTCGTAGCGATACCGCATACCCATGAAGCAGCCGTTCATATATTTCTTCTCCTGTCATGGCTTCATGATCACCATCTACACCGAAAAGCTTCATTTTAGCCAATGTTTTTTCTGATGCCCCTGGAAAGTGACCTTCCACCTTTTTTCCAAGTCGTTTCGTTTCCTGAATCCAATAAAGCATTAAATCATCACCATCAAGGAGCTTGGGCCACCCTGTTAATTCGCCACCTTGAACAACAGCCTTGTGTTCAAGCCATGATTTTACATCCCTATTCGTGAAAACGAGTTCCTCTTCGCCCATAGCGGTTTGCGCATCATACCGACTCCACCAATACATCGTTATGGGTGATTCATTCAATTGATCCATCAAGGAAAACGCTTTCTTTTTGTTTAAGTGTAAAAAGAAAAGAAGATTGTCATTAATCAATGTCGTTGTGCCTGTTTGCGCAGCAAAGCGAGATAATGTTTGCGGGTTATATAATTGGAACGGATGAACATGAGGCTCTATATAACCGGGGACAAGCGTCCATTCAGAACAATCCACCACTTCGCAATCCTTTAACTTCCTTGGTAACTCTTTTCCAACATATATAATGCGATCATGTAAAATCCATATATTAGCAACGACCCATTCACGTAAGGTTGAATGTAAAAAACGGGCATTTTTCAGTAAAATTGAAGGAGACGCTTTACCATCTAAAACAGATATTTGTTCACGAATTTGCTTATTTTTCCATCTAAATCTCTGTTCTAACATCCTAATCCTCCCATCAAATCGCCTTCTTTTAAAGTGATGTTCAAAAATGTCCATAAAATTCAAAGTCTCATTTAGGCCTACAGGACGCAGGTCACAAAGGCGTTGCGCCAGGACGGCGCGTATTTAGCCTTTGATCCATAGCTTAGCCGTTTATCCTTTGTTCCCATTTGATCCTTACTTTGAACATCTTCTTATAATGACATTCTAACATACTATACCCTGTAAAGATGCTACGATCTATCCCTCAATCGTACATTTTTGTGAATTGTAATAGAACGGTAAAGCTGGTGTAATAAATGGGAGTCTATACTTAAAAAATGGATTTTATTTAAAGGTAGTTGTTGATATTTGATGACCGAACTCTTTATATAATCAACATAGGAACAATAGTTTGTTAAGGTTGTCAGAGCGAGCAAAGCGTTTAGCAATTTGTTGAAGAATATTGATAAATTATCACACACCCAAATAGAGGGTTAAACGCTATGTTGCTCCATTTTCCTTGGCTGGTGGTCGTTTAATCAATGAAATGAGAGAGACTCGTTTCAAAGAAGTGGATAGACCGCTTTAAAGGCGTTGTACAAAGTATCTTGATAATTGCCTTGCCTGGTTCTTATTTGTTGTTAGTCGAAATACTGTCAAAATTCAAATTCATAAGTAGTCCTTCTTCAAAGTGTGTGTAGTTGAAGAAAAAGTTCATTGGGGAGGAGAAACAATTGCCACCAATACATATCAATGAAATTCCAATTGAGATTAGAGAATACTTAAATAAGATAATTTCTATAAGTTTCCCACGTCAAGGCTATACATCTAATTTAGGAATAATTGAAAGTGACCAAGGAATTTTTGCACTTAAAAGAACAAAGGGAAAATTATTTAGTTCAATGTTAAAGAAAGAAGTATCTATCTTAAATTGCTTGAACAAAAAGACAGAATTACCCGTTCCAAAAGTAAAAAAATTCATAGAACATAATAATAATATTGAATCTTGGGCTCTTATAGACTTTTTAGAGGGAAAAACTATAAGAATGGCTTTATTAAATGAAGATAACAATCAAAGACGACAGGAAATCATATTTAATTTTGGCAAAATCTTGTCTAAAATCCACTCAACCCCGTGTCCCGATGAACTTATAATAAATGAACAACCCTGGCTTGACCAGATGTTATATCAAGCCGAATATAACTTCAATAATCACGAGGTTGATGGTACTAAAGAGTTATTAAAAAGATTGAAAATAAAGAAACCAAAAGATTATAAACAAACTCTTATTCATGGAGATTTTACGATTGATAATATTATGGTTTCAAATGGAGTAATTACTGGAGTTATCGATTGGAGTAGTGGTGCTTATGGTGACCCTCGTTGTGATGTTTCGTTAGCTATTCGCCCTAAACCAAATGCCTTTGTAAATGAATTAGATAAACAAATCTTCTTTGAAGGCTATGGAGGTAAGATAATTGATAACGATGATTATGATTATTTTGCCAACGGGTTATATGAGTTCTTTTAACGTACTTTTTCAACGGGGACGTTAAAAAGGATTGAGAGGCTGGGACACAACTAAAATGCTAAACTTCAATGACGAACAATGTATTGCCTTAGCGGAGGAAATATACGTAGACTCCTGCGGGAAGTAAGAGTTCGTCAAGACCCCGGAAGGCAAAGCCTGAGGAGGCTTGACACTCGCCCGCGGAAAGCGAAGTATATATCCGGAGCGAGTTTTATACACGCTAGTAGTTCGTTTTACTCTTCGGTGAAAACACTTTTGTCCTAGCCTCTTTAAATTTTATACAAGTATCAACATTAAATAATAACAGAGACTATTTAAAAAAGCGGATAGGCTATTCACCCATCCACTTTTACTAATGCTTTCCCTGCTATGTCCTTTCTATAAAAGAACTCATTTTCCGGTATTTGTGCCATTTCGGAATAAACTTGCTTCACTGCAGATGATATGGTGTCAGCTTTGGCTGACATTAACAATACTCTCCCGCCATTTGAGTAATACGTTTTTTCTTTATCAGGTCGACTCGTCCCTGCATGATAGAGCGATACATTCGGACTACCTACAACAATTTCGGGTATTGGAACTCCTTTTTTATACTCAGCTGGGTAACCTTTTGCCGCTAATACGACGCCAACAACGGCTGTATCTAACCAAACCAATTTAGGCGTTTTTCCTTCTAACAAATCAAGTAAAAGCTGTACAAGGTCTGTTTCCAATCTTTCTAAAACCACCTGTGTTTCCGGGTCTCCAAAGCGAGTATTAAATTCAATGACTTTGGCGCCTTCATTCGTTTGAATTAAACCCGCATATAAAATTCCCGTAAACGGACGATTTTCTTGGACCATCGCTTTTGCAGTAGGAAGGAGAATTTCCTGTACAGCTTTTTCAACTTCTAATGTAGAGATATGTGGAACAGGTGTATAAGCCCCCATCCCGCCAGTGTTTGGTCCTTGATCACCGTCAAAAGCCCGCTTATGATCTTGGGCGATGACCATTGGATATACCGCTTCACCATTTACAAAAGCCATTAATGAATATTCTTCTCCACCTAAAAATTCTTCGATTACCACTTTGGAAGAAGATTTTCCGAACTTCGCTTCTAACAACATTTCCTCTAAGGCTTGATCGGCTTCTTCTTCCGTCATCGCGACCACGACCCCTTTACCAGCGGCAAGCCCATCCGCCTTGATCACAATTGGCGCACCATTCTTATGCACATATGCTTTCGCTTCTTCATAGGAAGTAAACGTTTCATAAGCGGCCGTAGGAATGTTGTATTTCTTCATCAGGTCTTTCGCAAATGTTTTACTTCCCTCAAGAATAGCGGCATTTTTTCGCGGTCCAAATATTCTCAAACCAGCCGCCTCAAATTCATCGACGATTCCAGCAGCTAACGGTACTTCTGGACCCACAATCGTAAGGTCGATTTTTTCTTCATGTGCAAATTCAATCAGACTTGAAAAATCCGTCTCTTGAATTGGGACCAAAACTGCATCCTCGCTAATTCCACCATTTCCAGGAGCACAATACACTTTGGAAACAAGCTTGCTTTCTTTTACCTTTTTACAGAGGGCATGCTCCCTGCCACCACTACCAACAACTAAAATGTTCAAGGTCTTTCACTCCCTCTCAATGTTTAAAGTGTCGTACTCCTGTGAATACCATGGCAATTCCGTGTTTGTCGGCTTCTTTGATGGAGTCTTCGTCGCGTATGGAGCCACCTGGTTGGATGATCGCTGTAATACCAGCTTTGGCTGCTTCTTCGACTGTGTCTCCCATTGGGAAGAAGGCATCTGAACCCATGACCGCTCCTTTGGCCCGTTCTCCTGCTTGCTCTAGCGCAATTTTTGCGGCACCGACACGATTCATTTGTCCCGCTCCGATGCCGAGTGTCATATTATCTCCCACTACGACGATTGCATTGGATTTAACATGTTTTACCACTTTCCAAGCTAGTTTTAAAGATTCTAATTCCTCCGCTGTCGGCTCTCTTTTCGTTGGAATCGAGATGTTGCCATCCTCAAATGTATAACCATCTTGGTCTTGGACGAGCAAGCCGCCCTCTACAGAAGTTAAAACTTTCTCTTGCCTATGACCCTCATCAAAAGGAATCGTTAAAAGTCGAATATTCTTTTTCGCTTGTAATACCTCTAACGCTTCCTGCGAAAAAGCGGGAGCAATCACAATCTCTAAAAATATTTCATGTAGTTGCGTCGCTGTTTCGCGGTCCACTTCACGGTTTAAAGCGATAATTCCTCCAAAAATGGAAGTAGAATCCGCTTCATAAGCCTTTGTAAATGCTTCTGAAATCGACTTTCCAATCCCGATCCCACATGGATTCATATGTTTCACCGCTACCGCTGCCGGCTCCGTAAACTCCTTCACAATTTGCAAAGCGGCATCTGCATCGCGAATATTATTGTAGGATAACTCCTTACCATGTAATTGCGTTGCATTGGCAATCGAAAATTTTGAGCCTAATGGATGTTGGTAAAAGGCTGCATTTTGATGCGGATTTTCCCCATAACGTAGGCTCTGTTTTAATTCATATGTAAATGTGACACGTTCTGGTTCTTCTTCCCCGGCAAGTTGCGTCATATACTCGGCAATAAGTGCATCATAAGCAGCTGTATGGCGAAAGACTTTAGCAGCTAATTTGCGTTTTATCGTGGAGGATATGCTTTCTTTTTCCTTCAGTTCTCCTAAGACTACATCATAATCCGCTGCATCAACCACAACTGTTAGATCAGCATGATTTTTAGCAGCTGCTCTTAACATCGAAGGACCACCAATATCAATGTTTTCAATCGCTTCTTCAGGTGTCACATCTGGCTTTTCAATCGTTTTTTGGAATGGGTACAGATTGACACAGACAAGATCAATCGGATGAATTCCTTGTTCTGCCAATTGTTGCATATGATCTTCTGAATCCCTTTTCGCTAGTAATCCTCCATGAATCATGGGATGAAGAGTCTTTACTCTTCCTTCTAAAATTTCCGGAAAACCTGTAATCTCCTCTACACCTTTAACAGGAACTTGGTTTTCTTCCAACGTTTTTTTGGTCCCACCAGTAGACAAAATTTCGAATCCTAACTCTACAAGTCCTTTTGTAAAATCAACAATTCCCGTTTTATCGGAAACACTAATCAAAGCTCGTTTCACTTAAATTCCTCCTCGAATTCTCTTAAGCACAACTTTTGTAATGTTTGTGGGTAAAAGATATGTTCAACTTGATGAATCTTTCTCTCCACATCGAAAAGCGTATCGTCGTCATGTATCACCACAGCCTCTTGAGCAATAATCGGACCTGTATCCATTCCTTCATCAACATAATGAATGGTAATCCCCGTTATTTTCACCCCTGCCTGAAATGCTTGCTTGATTGCTTCTTTCCCGGGAAATGCCGGAAGTAAGGATGGATGAAGATTAATGATTTTATTTGGATAAGCCTGTAATAGAGTCGACCCTATTAATCTCATATAACCCGCAAGTACAATGAAATCCACCTTTGCATCCTGAAGCTGTTTACAAATGATTGATTCAAAGACTGCCTTTGATGCAAACTCTTTCGGCTTAAACGTAAAAACCGGAATATTGGCCCGCTTAGCCTTCTCCACCACAGGTGCTTCTGGTTTATCACAAATGAGTAAGGCGATGGTTGCTTGAAGACTACCTTTCTGTACAGCATCCACAATTGCTTGAAAATTACTACCTGTTCCTGAGGCAAAGATGGCCATCCTCTTCATCTTTCTCTCTCCCTGTCAACGAATTGAACACCTTCTTCTTTTGTCACAACCCCAATTTTATATGCCTTTTCCCCCTGCTCAATAAACGTTTTGATCGCTTGATCTGCATCTTTTGCCCTGACAGCTACGACGAATCCAATTCCCATGTTAAAAATATTAAACATTTCTTTTTGATCGAGCTCACCATATTTTTCTAAGGCATGAAAGATCGGTAAAATCGGCCATGATTCATTAAGAATAATGGCACCAAGCCCTTCTGGCAGCATCCGGGGAATATTTTCAATAAACCCTCCACCCGTTATATGGGACATCCCCTTAATTTCAAACTGCTGCAAGGCAGCTAAAACAGACTGAACATAGATACGGGTTGGTGTCAGTAACTCTTCTCCTAAAGGATGGGATAACTCAGGCAACTTGGCACTCAATGAAAATGAATGTTGGTCAAAGAATATCTTTCGAACAAGGGAGTAGCCATTACTGTGAATGCCACTGGAGGCTAATCCAATTAACACATCTCCCTCTTGAATCGTTTCCCCAGTAATAAATTTTGCCTTCTCACAGGCCCCAACAGCGAATCCAGCTAAATCATACTCCTCTTCTTCGTATAGTCCGGGCATTTCAGCTGTTTCCCCACCAATTAAAGCACAGCCAGCTTGCTCACAGCCATCCGCAATCCCACTGACAATTTCTTCAATCTTTTTGGGTCTGTTTTTTCCTACAGCTAGATAATCAAGAAAGTAAAGGGGCTCCGCTCCTTGTACAACAATATCATTCACACACATCGCGACACAATCCACTCCAATTGTGTCGTGTCGCTCCATCATAAATGCCAGTTTTAATTTAGTGCCGACACCATCTGTCCCTGAGACCAATACAGGTTCTTGCAGCTGAAGCTGGGATAAATCAAACACACCACCAAAGCCACCTAATTGACCAAACACACCTAATCGATTTGTCCGCTGAACATGCTTTTTCATTCTTTCAACCGCTTCATACCCGGCTTCAATGTCTACGCCGGCTTGCTGGTAGGCATTTGTCACGTTATGTGCCCCCCTTATATTATTTTCGCACTGTCTCTTTCATTTTCGAACATTCCTATCAAGGCCGGCTCATTTCTTTTTCGTAAGGTAAGAGTGTATCCGGATAGATTTCCGTTGGGTACTCCCCAGTAAAGCATGCAGCGCACTGCCCACAATTATCTCCATATCCCTTTCGGCCAATCACTTCCAACATCCCTTCAACACTTAAAAATGTCAAAGTATCAGCCCCAATGATCTTGCACATTTCAGCTACACTATGAGTGGAAGCCATTAATTCTTCATGAGAGGACACATCAATCCCGTAAAAACAAGGGTGTTTCATTGGAGGAGAACTAATACATACATGGACTTCGGTTGCACCAGCCTCTTTTAACATTTTCACAATCCGTTTGCTCGTTGTGCCACGAACAATTGAGTCATCGACCATAATCACTCGTTTGCCTTCAACGACTTTTCGAACAGGAGAAAGCTTCATTTTCACGCCCTGTTCTCGCAGTTCTTGAGAAGGTTTAATAAACGTTCTACCAACATAACGGTTCTTAATTAATCCCATCTCATAGGGAATCCCCATCGTTTCAGCAAAACCAATGGCAGCGGAAATACTAGAATCAGGAACACCTGTCACGACATCGGCGGAAATATCTACTTCTTTTGCGAGCATTTTTCCAAGATTCTTTCTTGCTGTATGAATATTAATCCCTTGGATATCACTGTCTGGTCTTGAAAAATAGACATACTCCATGGAACACATTGCCCGTGAAGTCGAGAGAGCAAAAGGTTCTGCATGCAATCCCTCATCGTTGATGATGATCAATTCTCCTGGCTCCACATCACGAACAAATTCCGCGCCAATTAAGTCAAATGCACATGTTTCCGATGAAACACAATAGGAGTCTCCGACTTTTCCAATTGATAAGGGTCTTAGACCATTGGGATCAAGGGCTATAATCATTTCGTCTTCTGTTAAGAGAACAAGCGCATAAGCGCCTTTCACCATAGAAAGAGCATTTTTCACTTTGTCTTTCGTGGCTAAATAGCCGCTCCGTTTAATTAAATGGGCAAGTACCTCTGTGTCTGAAGTCGATTGAAAAATACTCCCTTGCATCTCTAATTGGTGTTTTAAATCAAATGCATTAATCAAGTTGCCATTTTGCGCTAACGCTAGACTTCCACTTGAAGAGTGGAAGAGAAGAGGTTGAACATTTTCCAGCCCCCCCTTGTCTGCTCCTCCATATTTCACATGCCCAATTGCATTGTGTCCTGGTAAACTAGCAAGATTCGATTTATTAAATACGTCATTGACCAGCCCTTCGCCCCGAATCCCTTTTAAACTGTTTCCATCTGTCGCTACGATTCCTGCTCCTTCTTGTCCTCGATGCTGAAGACTATGCAACCCATAATACGTAATTTGGACGGCGTCCGGATGTCCCCAGATCCCAAAAACACCACATTCCTCATTTAATCCTTTGCTGTCAGCAAACATGGAATAGCTCCTCTCCAGGCATCTTCCAATATTTTTACTTCCGTTTGAATCAATGGTTGTTGATTAAGTCGGACCACCAATTCAGGTTGATCTTTTACTTTTCCGATTAGCTTGGCATCTTCCACAATCTCCTCAAATGCTGCTTGATCTGCTTCTTTTACAGATACAATGAAGCGAGATTGTGTTTCCGAGAAAAGAGCGGCAACAGGATGACCAGAAAGCTCAACTTCCGCCCCCAAATAAGTACCGAACAGAGATTCAGCAATCGCCACTGCTGCTCCACCTTCTGAAACATCGTGAGCGGAAGCAACTTTTCCACTACGAATCGCCTCTAACAATTGTTTCTGTCTTCTCACTTCCACGATGAGATCGATTTCTGGTGCTTTCCCGAAAAATTCTCCGTGTACAAGCTTTTGTAATTCACTTCCACCAAACTCTTCTTTTGTCTCTCCGATTATATAAATCAAATCACCAGCGGATTGAAAGCTTTGCGTTGTCACATGAGCTAGGTTTTTAATGAGTCCTACCATCCCGATTATCGGGGTTGGATAAATCGCTTTACCACCTTTTTCATTAAACAAAGATACATTCCCACTGATCACGGGGCTATCCAAAGCCAGGCAAGCCTCACGAATCCCTGCTGCTGATTGTTCAAGCTGCCAAAAAATTTCCGGTTTTTCCGGGCTGCCAAAGTTTAATCCATCTGTGATCGCTAGTGGTTCTGCACCAGAGCAGACAATGTTTCTAGCCGCTTCGGCAACGGCAATTTTCCCGCCTGTCTCTGGATCCAAATAAATATACCGTGCATTACAATCGGTTGTAATCGCAATCGCCTTTTGGGTATTTTTAATGCGAACAACCGCAGCATCAGATCCTGGCTTGACAATCGTTTGATTGCCAACTTGTTGATCAAATTGCTGGTAAACCCATTCTTTACTCGCAATGGTTGGTTGTTGTAATAACTTTGCAAGCGTTTCTGTATAATCCGCTACTTCAGGAGTTTCAGGTGCCATTGCTTGAAATTCGCGAAAATAATCTGGTTCCTTAGATGGCTTGTGGTACTCAGGAGCATCTTCCGCCAAAGCATCTGCCGGCACCTCCGCCACAACCTTTCCCTTATGGAACAAACGGAACATTTTGTCATCTGTCACGACTCCGCAAGCTACAGCTTCTAAATCATAACGGGAGAAAAGATCGATTATTTCTTGCTCTCTGCCCTTTTTAACAACGAGTAGCATTCGTTCTTGTGATTCAGATAACATCATTTCATACGGTGTCATGTCTGCTTCCCGTTGGGGGATAAGATCTAAATTCATTTCAATACCTGATCCTGCTTTACTGGCCATTTCAGCTGCAGAGCTTGTCAGTCCAGCGGCTCCCATATCTTGAATCCCAATTAACGCATCGGATTTTACTAATTCTAGGCAAGCGTCCATAAGCAATTTTTCGGTAAAGGGATCTCCAGCTTGGACAGCTGCGCGTTCTTGTTGATCTACTTCCTCGGCTAATTCAGAAGAAGAAAAGGTAGCACCATGAATCCCATCTCGACCCGTTGGGGACCCAGCATACATGACTGTATTTCCAACACCCTTCGCTTGGCCTTTCTGCATATCTTGATGATCAATTACCCCAACGACCATCGCATTCACAAGCGGATTTGCTTCATAAGCGGAATCAAATTGGATTTCTCCCCCCACTGTAGGAACACCAAGCTTATTCCCATAATCACCGATTCCCTCTACCGCTTTTTCAAGTAAATACCGAACTCTTGGTGAATCCAATTCGCCAAATCTTAGAGAGTTTAAAGACGCAATTGGCTTGGCTCCCATAGAAAATACATCACGTATAATGCCACCAACACCTGTTGCTGCTCCTTCATATGGTTCAATCGCAGAAGGTGAGTTATGACTTTCAATTTTGAACACGACAGCCTGATTGTCACCAATATCGACAATGCCAGCACCTTCTCCAGGTCCCTGCAACACCTGCGGACCTTCTGTAGGGAAGGTTTTTAAAATCGCTTTTGAATTTTTATAACTACAATGTTCTGACCACATAACAGAAAACAAGCCTGTTTCTGTATAATTTGGCGTTCGACCTAGCATTTTTTCAGCCAAAGCAAACTCTTCGTCCGTCATCCCCATTTCACGATAGATCTGCTTTTCTTTAATTTGTGCTGGTGTTGGTTCATGCGTCATGTGATTGCCTCCCATCACTTACTATAGATTGAAAAAGTTTGCTTCCATCTACACTACCTAAAATTTCCTCTACCGCTCGTTCAGGATGGGGCATCATGCCAACAACATTACCGGCGCGATTAGAAATGCCGGCAATGGCTTCTATGCTGCCGTTTGGATTTTCTTCGTAGGTAAAAAGAATTTGACGATTGTCTTTTAATGTTTGTAATGTTTCTGAATCACAATGATAACGGCCATATCCATGGGCAATTGGGACAGATATCTTTTCATTTTGTTCGTATTTTTTCGTCCATAAAGTTTCATTATTCTGAACAAGTAGTTTCATAGAGGCACAAATAAATTTTAGTTGATCATTTTTTAATAAAACACCTGGTAATAATTCTGCTTCGGTTAGAATCTGGAAACCATTTCCTATACCAAGTACAGGTTTCCCTGCCTCTGCGGCTTTCTTTACCGTACTCATGACAGGCTGGAGGGCAGCAATCGCTCCTGGGCGAATCGCATCTCCGTACGAAGCCCCTCCTGGAAGCAAAATAGCGTCATAGTCATCTAGATTCGTTTCATACTCACGGACAAAATCTGCCTCTAGCTTTAATTGATGAGTGCAGATCGTATGCATCTCATTTTCACAGCTTGTTCCTGGAAAAACAATGATAGCAACTTTCACTGAGCTGCAACCTCCTCGATTTCAATACTGTAGTCTTCTACTTCTTGGTTCACAAGGAGTTTTTTACATATCTCATCGATTGTTGCTGACAGATCTCCATCCGTCTCTTCCACTTGCAACTCCATTAATTTTCCAACCCTAACTTCTTTTACCCCGGGATATCCCATTTTTTGTAGCGCTTTTGTGGCCGCTGATCCTTGAGGATCAATGACACTTTCTTTTAGAGTGACAAATACTTTTACTTTATATGTCATATTGTTTCTCTCCTTTTAAAACAAACATTTTTGTTTGGAAGAATATCAATCTATTTTTTGGATCCGTGTAGCTAAAAATGGTTTGCTCTTATTTGTTTGTGATAGGCTCGTCACTCATTTGTTTCTGACCAAATGTTTGTGGTTTTTAGCTCTTTTGTTGTTTCGACGATATTATCCGTTAATACTGTTATATGGCCCATTTTTCGGTTTTGCTTTGCTTCATCTTTTCCATATAAATGAACCGACCAATTCGGTTTTTTCGGGATTTCTTCTATGACAGGTTGAACATGTTGCCCTAAAATATTGATCATAATCGCGGGACGTAACAATTGAATTTGCTGTAAGGGCCAACCACAAATCGCTCTTATATGCTGGCCAAATTGAGAAATATTACATGCTTCAATCGTATAATGTCCAGAATTATGCGGTCTTGGCGCCAATTCATTCACATAGATTTCGTGATTTTCCGTGAGAAACAATTCAACAGCTAATGTCCCAACCAAATCAAGATGATCAGCGATTTGTTTCGCTATTTGATGGACCTTTTGTTCGATCTCTGCCGAAATTTTTGCTGGCGCGATTGTTTTATGGAGAATATTTTGAAGATGAAGGTTCTCTCCTACTGGGAAACACGTCAGTTCATTCGTTACTCCTTTTGTCATGACAACGGATATTTCTTTTGCAAAGGAAATCCACGCTTCCAACACACATGGCCCATGTTCTAACAAACGGGCTGCTGCTTCTATTTCTTCTTGTGTTTTTATTACGAATTGGCCTTTGCCATCATAGCCTCCACGAGCTGTTTTTAACACGGCAGGGTAGCCTATAGTTTGAATCCCTTGTTCCAGATCTTTCCTCTCCCGAATAACGAGATAAGGTGCAACATTTACTCCGGCATCTGTTAAAGCCTGCTTCTCTAAAATTCGATCTTGAGTGATTTTGATTAATTCTGCCCCTTGCGGAATATAAGCTTTTTCTGCTAACCATTGTAAAGATTGATAATCAATATTTTCAAACTCATATGTGATCACATCGCTTTTTCGCGCAAGTTCGGATAAGGCATTGCGATCGTGATAGGACGCTACAATCTCTTCATCCGCAACCTGACCGGCAGGCGATTGGGGAGAGGGTTCCAGTACAATGACTCTAAAACCGGCTTCTTTCGCTGATAATGTCATCATTCTTCCCAATTGACCACCACCGATAATGCCAATGGTTTGCCCTGGTTTAATAAATGAACTAGACAAGCTGATCACTGCTTTCTAAAACTTTTTCTTTTAAAATCTCTCTTCTTTCGATGAGACGCTTTTGAATTGGTTCACATTCTGCCCCTAAAATTTGTGCTGCTAACAGGCCAGCATTGGTTGCTCCTGCTTTTCCAATGGCGACTGTTGCAACTGGAACTCCACCAGGCATTTGCACAATCGATAGTAGAGAATCCATTCCTTTTAAGGCTTTCGATTCTACTGGTACTCCTATAACAGGCAACACCGTTTTTGCTGCAAGCATTCCTGGTAAATGAGCTGCTCCTCCCGCTCCTGCAATGATCACCTTTATCCCCCGATCAATCGCTGTTTCCGCGTATTCAAACATATAATCGGGAGTCCTATGTGCCGAAACAACTCGCTTTTCATAGAGGATGGCTAACTCATCTAAAACAGTACAAGCATGTTTCATCGTTTCCCAATCAGATGTACTCCCCATCACAATGCCAATCTTCACATCCATATTGATCCTCCCATCTTTTTATAAAGGATTGGGACAGCCTAAGCCGGTAAATCCCCAGCAACCCGCGAACTTTTACTAAACAAAAAAAGGATAGTCTGCATTCTATGACAGAAAGCAGACTATCCGGGAGTAAAAAAATATGTATATTCTCCCCAAGTTCCACTTCCTCATAGTCCGATCATTTACGGTGATCAGGTAGAAACTTATGGGCCATATCCCCATTATATATGAGGCCTTTCTTGTTAAGTTCATCTTAACAAATCTAAGAAGAGAATGTCAATCTAAAATCGAACATTTTATCAAAACACATATTCATCGTTCGTGTTTTAGCCACTCTTCACTCCTTTGAAAACGATTTTCCGTGAAACTGGGACGTATTCGATTTTTCCATTTCGTTTTACCTCTTGAAAGATAGGCTTTTCGCTTCTTTTAATCGGAAGATAGCCTTCTCTTTCCATTCTTTTCAAACACTCTTCAATACTTTCATTTTCCAATACTTCAAATTCCTTTTTCATCGATGCAATCTACCTTTCCTTACCGCTTTCACCCAAAATCCACCATAAATCGTTTTCGGTTCGTAGGCAATGATAAAAGCCTTTGGATCTAACTCTTTAATGGTTTGATATAATTTTAGTTCCATTTTACGTGGCGTTAATACCTGTAGAGCCATACGATCTCCTTCCAAGCCTTGTGCTGCCCAACTTGTCACACCATAGCCTGCATCCCGTAATTGTTTCGGCAGATCTCGGTCATATTCTTTTGTGATGACATTTACGGTAATATAACCCAGTGCCATTTTTTCCTCTATTTTCGTACCGACTAATACCCCAAGCCCATAGCCCACTGCATAGGCGATTAAGTTTTGAATTTGATTTAGATTATCCAGAACAAGACCGAGACCCACAACATAAATCACCACTTCGACCATACTGATCAATGCTGCCATATAGCGGTACCCTTTTAACGTCAAAATCATTCGAATCGTGAAAAAGGAAACATACACGATATTAATAACTAAAATAATCACAACCATGACAAGACTATTTTGCAGCATACATACCCTCCATCTAGATTTGCTCTCATTATATCATTGTGATTCTGCCTGCGCCTCCATATACATTTACCCGTTTCAAAGATAAACATTCCTGACGCATAAAGAAAACCTACTCCATGATCTTTATTAGGAATAGGTTTTCTTTATTACAAAGAGATTTGCTTCATTCGGTTCAATACACCAGCTTTTTGTAAACGCGCAGCTAAAATGATTCCAATTAACATCCCACTCGCACTCGAGATAAAAAAGGAGGGAAAGAAAAAGAAAGCTGTTGTTGTCGTTCCCATTAATATTTTTGCATAGGGAACAGCTAGGAGAGAAGCGACTAATCCGGTACCAATCAATTCCCCCATCCCTGCTAACCAAATTTTCCCAAACCGCTTAAACATTAGCCCTGCAAGACAGGCGCCGATCATCCCACCAGGAAAAGCTAGCAAAGAACCTGTCCCAGTTAAGATGCGGATAAGCGCCGTTAAAAAAGCAATAATAACCGCCCCTACTGGTCCAAGCGTGACAGCAGCCATGACATTGACAGCATGTTGGATTGGATAAGCTCGTGCGATTCCGGCAGGAAAGGAGATAAAAATAGAGCCAGCCACAGCGATTGCGACAAACATTGTCATCACAATCATTTTACGCGTGTTCACTTGGAAAACGCTCCTTTTCCAAAACCTGTTCAATCTTATCCCGTAATTGTTTTGCTTGATTTCGCGGATCTTGTGATGAAGCAATCGCTGATATGAGGGCGACACCAGCCCCTCCAGCCCTTATCACAGGCACTAGGTTCCCCTCTGTAAGACCGCCGATTCCCACAATCGGCAGATTAGGATATTGGATCGCAACCTGTTCGATCACTTTCGTTCCAGCCGGAATTCTTGCATCCTCTTTGGATGAAGTCGTATAGACAGGTCCTATCCCAACATAATCTGCACCAGCTTTTTGAGCTAAAAAAGCCTCCTCCACATTATGTACGGAAACGCCTAAGATTTTTTCAGGTCCTATTTTCTTTCGTACCAGTGCGGCGGCTTCGTCTTCTTGGCCGATATGGATCCCATCCGCATTTAAAGCAAGAGCTAACTCCACGTCATCATTGACAATAAAGGGGACATGGTATGTTTGACAAAGCTTCATACACTTTTCCGCGAATGAATATTTTTCCTGCCCTTGTAAAGAGGCAACACCTTTTTCCCTTAATTGAAAACAAGTAACTCCGCCTTGTAAAGCTTTTTCTAACACGTCTAATGGGTCATTCTCTTGCGTATTCATGCTTCCCATAATAAAGTACAATCGTAAAATATTTTTAATCAAGCAAAACCACTTCCTTTATCTCCGCTTTATAGGATCGATAGGCCCAATGATTTGTCGGTCCATGTCCTTTCCCAAGATGTAAGCCTTCTTTAATGGCAACATGAATATAATCTTTGGCAATTCTGACCGCTTCTTCCATTCTCTTTCCCTTCGCTACAGATGCCGTAATGGCTGCTGAAAAAGTACAGCCCGTTCCATGCGTATCCTTTGTATGAATCCGTTCGGAACGCAGTTTAAATTTTTTACCACTTGCGGACATAAATAGATCCTCTGCAAATTCTTGATTGTCAAGATGTCCTCCCTTCATCACCACTGCATCTGCTCCAGCCTCCAATAAAAGTTCAGCTGCTTTTTCAATGTCCATGGCTGTCTCAATTTTCATTCCAGCTAGCAACTCTGCTTCAGGAATATTTGGTGTAATAATAGCAGCTAATGGTAAAAGCTCTTCTTTTAAAGCTTTAACAGCTTCATTTTGTAATAGAGAAGCTCCACCCTTTGCAATCATCACCGGGTCAATGATTAGAGCTGGTGCTTGATAATACTTTAATGTCCGAACCACCTCACGAATAATTTCTGCCGAAAATAACATGCCCGTTTTTACAGCGGTTACTGGAAAATCATCCATAACGGCACAAATTTGTTTCTCCACTTCCGAAGCATTCAGTGGATACACTCCGTGAACACCAAGGGTATTTTGGGCGGTAACTGCCGTCAACGCAGAAGTACCAAATACCCCCAATTCTTGAAATGTCTTTAGATCCGCCTGAATTCCGGCTCCTCCACCACTGTCCGATCCAGCAATCGTTAATGCTACAGATGTCATTTATTTTTCCCCCTTCTAAGATTACTAGATTACATATCACCGTAGAGCTCATCTAAAAAATGAACAGCAAAATGACCAGGTTGCTGAGACTTTTGTGCTGCCTTCTCCCCAGCTTTCTTATAGAAAGCTAAAGCTTCATAAGTTGCAGCAAAGTTCTCTCCAACACTTACTGCCAGATAAGCCCCCACAACCGCACTTAATAAACAACCAGATCCCGTAATTTTGGACATGAGTGGATGACCACCGGCGATTTCTTTCACCCTTTTTCCATCACTCACGACATCAGTCTCACCTGTAACAGCCACTATACAATGGAAACGTCGGGCCGTTTCTCTAGCTAGTGTCGGTAAATCCACGTCCCCTTCACCAGCATCAACACCACGCGCACGCCATTCAACACCAGCAATAGTCGCTAACTCCCCCGCATTACAGCGAATAAGTGAAACATTCACCTCTTCTAAAATTCGAAAAACAGTCGCTTTTCGAAATTGGGTCGCTCCTGCACCGACTGGATCAAGAACAACGGGAATATTATGCTGGTTCGCACTTTTCCCTGCTAATATCATTGCTTCAATCGTTTCCTTGCTTAAAGTTCCTATATTTAAGACTGTACAATTCGCCGCTGCGGCTATTTCAGGAGCTTCCTCAACAGCATCAGCCATAACAGGAGATGCTCCCAAAGCTAATAGCCCATTCGCTTGAAAATTAGCTACAACAATATTCGTGATACAGTGCACTAAAGGTGTTTTTGCCCTCACTTTATTAAGATAATAATAATCCTCCATCCCCTTGCACCCCTCTTTTTTTAAAAGCGATTGTAAAAAATAAAAAATCCGCTCCCTAATCAAAATAAGGAAGCGGATTGCTTTATAAACGTATACCAAAAAAGCAGCCCCACTTCCCTACGCTGGTATTAACCAGATCAGGTTCCAAGGGTCCACATCTCTTTTGTATGTGTCTCAGTCTCTTTCAGACTCCCCTAGTGGTGTAAAACGATATTTTATTTTCAATTTTACTATATCATATTTAGTAATTGCTGCAAGTTTTTAAACTGGATTTTATCCATATAAAAAAGACACCCTCTTCATGAGGATGTCCTTCATTTGCCTGGCAACGTCCTACTCTTACAAGGGGAAGCCCCTTATTACCATCGGCGCGCGAGCTTAACTACCGTGTTCGGGCTACGGAGCAGGATGACCGGCGAATCTCTGCGTCAGCTTCTCTCGTTCGAGTCTCATGGGCGTTGCCCATTCCGAGTCTCTCTCCTTCGCTTCCTTGACCTTCTTGGTCCTCCTGTTCCTCGCCTACATTGCATATCGTTCTATTACATTTATACCTTCGGTATAAAAAAGACACCCTCTTCATGAGGATGCCTTCGTTTGCCTGGCAACGTCCTACTCTCACAAGGGGAAGCCCCTTATTACCATCGGCGCTGAAGAGCTTAACTGCCGTGTTCGGGATGGGAACGGGTGTGACCTCTTCGCGATTGCCACCAGACTATAAGCTTACACAGGATGTGTAAGGATTGTAGAGAGTTTATTCTCTCAAAAC
>NZ_BORB01000023.1:0-66533 GCF_018332955.1 Lederbergia ruris | reverse complement strand
CGCCTTCCGCTTTTCGTGGTTCATCGTGTTTCCTTTATCTCAGGCCAACAGGATGTTGGTCAGAACGGCGTTGCGCCAGGACGGCGCGATTTTAGCCGTTCAACCTTATTATCCAAGTTTGTACGTCACTAAACGGGCGCTTACGCTTTTGTTCCTTTCACTACAATATGACCGATTTTTTCCGCATATTTCATTAACAGAATGCTCTGCTTTTCTAAAACCTCTTCTACCTGTTCGCTATAGCCAACCTCTTCCATACTATCCAGTAACGTTTCCTCATTCGCATGTAATAGTAGTTCGTCAAGAAGGCTATTGTTTTTTAATACAGAAATATTTTTAAATCCAGTTTGATCTAAGCAATGTAACCAATCTTGTTTGGTGAACATTTGCTGTAAGTCATAAAAGTCCATGATTTCAGCTGCTTCGTAGGACTTTAAGTGGTCTTCCTTTGTCATTTCATTACAAAATAAAGTTCCTTTTGGTTTAAGAACGCGCTTTAATTCACTTAAAGACTTTTCTATCTGTGTAAAAGCAATAACAGATTCAGCTAAAATCAAATCAAAAGATTCATCTGAAAATGGAAGCTGTTCAATATCAGCCTGAATGGTTTCGATTGGCCATGTTGTTCCCTTAAGGCGGTTTCGAAAATTCCGTACCATCTCCGGATGTTTATCCACTGAAATAATGGTACAGCCATATGTTTTTGCTAAATAGAGGGATGTTTGCCCCGTTCCACAGCCTGCATCTAGAATTTTTGTCTCTTTCGTAATCTTTTGCTCGCGTAATAATTTTTTTGTCAAATGAAATCCTCCAGGATGTGCCCCATCCACTTTCCCCTTAGCTAAAGCATCCTGATATTGTATCGACACTTTCTCACTCCTTCTCTACCTGTTTTACCCTGCATGAACTGGCAGTATACAGTTTCACTTTATGTAAGATACAGTATGTCAATTTCCCTTAAGAGTGACGAATTGATAGCCAAAAGCTTATTTCCGCTTTTCCCCCATGATGTCTGTCCACTCAAAAGATAGAACTAACACATAATTTGTTAGAGAGTGAATTAAAAATCCGGAGGTGCAAATTGAATGCCAGTTAAAAATTATTATCATATGTGTAGGAAGGGGATTGGTCGGCCTGTCATGATTCGAACAAGGGATGGACATGTCCACCGGGGAATTATCAGTCATGTCACCCCATCTAAAGTATATATTCGCCCGTTCGGCCGAAGATATGGCGGTTATGGATACGGATGGGGTTGGGGATGGGGATGGGGTGCGTTTGGCTTAGGGATTGGATTAGGAGCTATCACTGCTTTAGCTTTCACTCCTTTCTTCTGGTATTAAAAACTGTATATTTTCGCCCATACATCCTTCTTAAAAGGTGAATAGGATAAAGAGAAACCCTCATGCCCACTTCTTTGTATAAAAATGGTCATTGGGCTGTGGATGAAGCCAGTTGGGAAATGGAAGGAGGATGGAAATGTCTCAGGAAAAAAAGCCAAAGGAAATTCATGTGGAAAATTTGATTATCCATGCTAAAAATGTGGAAATTAAAGATGAAAGTGATAATGAAGGAAGACGACCTCAAAGGGATCCATGGGGTTTCTTTTGGGGTAGAAGCCAAGGGGCACAAGGGCAACAAGAGGAGCAAGTTGAGCAACCTTCTCATGATACGGAAGAATAATACGTTGGTAAACAATATACCGGATCATGTTTTCATTAAAATGCCAAAAGGGAAATGCCATTCAGGCACTTCCCTCTTTTCTTTGTCAGCAAAATGAGTTTATTTTTTAGTTCCGCGTATTAGCAACATTAAAACAGTGATGAAAACAAAAGCAATAAGCGCTAGAAACGGAATTGTGATGAACCCTAGCCAATTAATATATTGGCCATTACAAGGAACTCCTCCAACACATGGTTTCACAGCCGCCAACCCAGGAACCTTTTGAATTAAGTAATGATAAAAGGACACCCCCATTCCAATGATGGAAAAAGGCAAAACGTATTTTTTTATCTTTTTATTCTGGTCAAAAACGGCTATTCCAAGAATGATCACCAATGGATACATCAGGATTCTTTGATACCAGCACAACTCACAGGGGATAAAGCCTTTGATTTCACTAAAATAGAGACTACCTAATGTGGCAACGAGCGATACAATCCAGGCGAGGTAAAGAAGATAATCCTGAAAAGTTGACTTGGTATGTTTCATCCTTTTACTTCAATCCTTTTTCAATAAGATTTGCAATGGCTTTATAATCAAACGGATCTTTCACAAGGACACCATCAATAATAACAGATGGAGTAGACTCAATATTATGCTTTTGTACTAATTGTTCATCAATGCTTACTTCTGCCGCTGTCGTCTGTTCGTCTATGTCTTTTTCCAGTTGATCTAAATCAACATTCGGGGCTGTTTCTTTGGCAATTTCTAAAAGTTTTTCAGTCGTCACCCATTGTTCATCATGCTGTTCGGTTGCAGGCTGTGCTGCGAATAATGCTTCATGGAACGCCCAAAAATTTTCAGGATCTTGCTTGAATACGGATTCTGAAGCTAATGCCGCACGAACAGATTCCTCTCCATGGAAGAGAACATTGATATAAGAGAGCTTCGCTTTTCCAGTGTTAATATAATCCTTTTCAAGCTTCGGTAACACTTTCTCTGACCATGTTTTACAGCCAGGGCATTTATAGTCGCCAAATTCGACGATCGAAACTGGCGCATCCTCCTCACCCATGGTTGGTTGATTGTCAATTACGGGATGTGCGCCTTTTGCATTTTCTTGATCTGCTTGGTCAATTTTCTTATTCAAAATAATCATAGCCGCGACTGCGATCACCACGACAACAATCGTAATGATCATTAACTTTTTATTATTCATTTGACACCTCTCCAGGTATTTTCTAGTAGAGAACTAATTGGAATATCACCTGATTTTCCTTTGTTTATCCTATCATACCCCTGGAAGGTAGGTAAACCATCATCCTGTTACAAAAAAATGTCTTCTTGGTGAACTCTCACTTAAATAGCTCGATTTGTCTGCCCCATTTGATTATTTTCTATGAAAAGAATCCCTAGTTCATGATGGTCTCCCTCATATAAGGCTCCTTGAACAATCCGGATTTCATTATTATGGTCAAACACTTCTAATTTACAATAGGCTCGATTTTTTGATAGGGCCTGATACATTTCTTCCTTACTATTTACTTTCACTTTGTTACATGTTTGAATAATTTCCCCTGTTTTGAGCCCCATTTTATCAGCTGGAGAATCTGGCAATACATCCAATACCATGACACCTGAATTTCTTGGCGCAAAATAATACGGATAGTTGTTTTCTCTTATACGATGTCGATAAGCAATCCAAATTCTTCCTAATAGGGCAAACACCGATGTAATGATGGCTGCGTACACTGGTAAGAGCAGAGCACTAACAATACTTGCCATTAGGACGAGCAGGCCAAGGATCAACACATTTTTCCCCATTCGTCTTACAGCAGCTTCTGGCAATTCTGTTTGAATTTGCTGTTGAAAACCAAGTAAAAATGGCAGTAACACTAAGGAATATCCCGTACTTCCAGACGATATGACGGGCCACCAATCAAATGGCATTGTCAAAACACCGGAAGGAAGAAAAAGAAAAGAAGGTAGTAGCCAAAACCTTTTTGTTTGTAAAGCACCTACTGTCAACCCTCTACGGCTTGTCCTCAATTTAGGTGAGACATCCTTTAACCCATTTTTTAACATGAGAAACCCTTCAGCAACCATTAATAAGCCTAACATGACAGAAGCGCCAAGCAAGTCATTCGAGTCCATCGGGCCGAGGAAGTTCCATTCAAAGGAAAATAGAGAAAAAGAGCTTAATAGTAGTAAAGGTATGCCGATCGTGAAAGCAGCTGATAGCAATCTAGCATTTCCGATCACGGTTAAGATAATCGTCGCAAGTGCAACAATGAATAGAAGTTTTAACGGAATTGTCAATCCCAACAAAATAGATACAATTGATAGAACGACTCCAACAAGTATCCCTGCAGGAAATAAATGACGCAGCTCTAGAAAAATAGTATGTACCCTTACAAGAAAATCACGTCGTTCTCGTTTTATTCTCCAAAACCCTGCGAGTAGCACCCATATAATGGAGAAATAGAAAACAGGATGAAGGAACATTCGTCCTATCCCTCTAGCAATCTCTACGGTCCATTCCAAGTCTCTCCACATCCCTTCCGAACATTAAGTATCTCCTATTTTACCAGACATTAGAAGAAATAGAACAAAAATATGGCTAGACATTCGAAATTTTCAAGAATGTCTAGCCTATTCCTCTACCTAATGACAAAATTGCGAGTTAGCATAAAAAATCAATTGTTTTTTTGCAAAGATTTGAGTGCCACTTGTAGTTGAATATCGTTTTTCTCATCTTTTATAAAAGAAGCAATTTTTTCTTCTAATTTCGCCACTGTCTTTTCATCGATTTCACCTGTTACCGGGAGTTCCTCAACCGCTTGAAAAGCTTTAACCGCTTTTTCCGTTTGTTCATCAAAATAGCCATCTATTCTCCCCGGAGTGAAGCCCAATCCTTTCAACATCTCCTGCGCAAATTTAATATTTTCGTCATTCATATTTAACTTTAATGGTTCCTTATACTCGATTGCATGGGCATTAAAATAGGCTGGTTGTTGCACCTCAATGGTAGGTTCGATGCCTTTTCCATGGATCCAGTTTCCATCAGGTGTGAGCCATTTCGCCATCGTTAATTTTAAATTGCCTCCAGCTTCCAAAGGAATCGGTTGTTGAACGGTCCCCTTGCCAAAAGTCTTTGTGCCGATCAAAGTCGTCCCATTGATTTCATTTAAGGCCGCAACTAGGATCTCTGAGGCCGAGGCGCTTCCCTCATCCACCAGCACGGTAATCGGGTAATCTTTTTCCTTTTCCATTTCTGAATAATAGGCTTGCTTTTTACCTGAACGATCTTCGATTTGAACATAGGGCTTATCACCCGTCACTAATTGGTCTAAGATTCCTTGCACGCTGGTTAACATTCCACCTGGATTCCCTCGTACATCAATCACAAGTCCAGCGATATTTTCCGCTTCCAACTCCTTTAATTCGGCCTCGAAATCCCTCGCTGTTTCTTCAGCAAAAGAAGTAATTTCAACATAGCCAAATTTCTTTCCGCCACTTTCTTTCAGCTCGGAAAAAACAGTCAAAATCGGTACTTCATCTCTGGTAATCTCGTATGTGAGTGATTTAGATACGCCATTTCTCACAATATCCAGTGTCACAGTGGTTCCTTTTTTACCACGAATTTTACTTGATGCCTCATATAAATCCAAACCATCCACGGCATCCCCATCAATTTTAATAATTTGATCCTTTGCTTTCAGACCCGCCTTTTCAGCTGGGGAATTTTTTATCGGGGAAATAATCACAAGCTTGCCTTCTTGAATGGCAATTTGCGCTCCAATTCCATTAAAACTAGAGTCCATACTCTCATTAAATCTTTCTGCTGTCTCTTCATCCATGTATACGGAATAGGGATCTTGTAAGGTAGCCACCATCCCTTGAATGGCGCCTTGAATTAATTTCTTCGTATCTACTTCTTCTACATACGCCTGTTGAATTAAATCATAGGCTTCTGCCACTTTTTCCATAGCTGGTAGAATCTGCACTGTCTCTGATTCCTGATTCCCTTGTGTCCCTTGCCAATTGGGAAGAATCCACACCATACTAGCATATATACCGCCTGCCCCTAAAAGAAATGAACAAACGGAAATGATCACTAGCCATCTTTTTTTCATACTCTTCCTCCTCACCGCAGTTGCCTATACACTTCATATAATGAAGGAAATGTCCATCCAGAGTCTTCCTCCATACTCAATTATCTGTATAAACTTTTCTATAAATCCTATGCGATGAGGGGACAAGTTATAACTAATTTAAAACAGCCGCCTTATTGGTTTGAAAAATATGAATAAAATCTTCTAACATGGCACTGGCTGTTGGTTTACTACCAGCACCCGGCCCTTGAATCATAATCGTCCCAGCCAAGGAAGTTTCTAGTACCACCGCATTATCTACACCCTCTACCGAATATAAAGGATGTTGATCATCTATTACAACTGGTTGAACAGATGCCTGGACATGATTTCCCACTTTTTTCAATTCTGCCATATGTTTATAACGGCCTTCAGAATGGTAGATCTCATCTTCTGGAACACTTGCGATTCCTTTCAGGTCAACCGTTGCCCATTCTGGTTGCTCCCCATAGATCAGCTGACTTAAAATCATAATTTTATAAAAAGCATCAATTCCCTCGACATCATTCGTTGGGTCAGCCTCTGCAAAACCAAGAGATTGGGCCGTTTTTAAAACTTCTGCAAAAGGAAGTTGCTTCTGTCTCATTTCCGTTAAAATAAAATTAGAGGTTCCATTTAGCAATGCTTGCACTCGCTCAATTTTATTAAGCTGTAATTGTTGCTGAATAGTACGGATCACAGGGACACCGGCTGCAACGGTCGCTTCAAAGCCAATTTGCACATCATTTTCCCGTGCCTTTTCCAGCAAAACATCCCCATGCTTCGCGAACATTTCTTTATTCGCTGTTATAATATGACATCCGCGCTCGATCGCTTCATCTACATGACGATTAGCCGGCTCAGCACCAACAATCGATTCAAAGATGACCTCAAGACCCGGGATCGCTAAAATTTCCTTAATATCGTTTGTCACGAGAACGTCATTTGCTACTTCACGCTCTTTGTTTTCATCTTGGATCAGCACAGCTACTACCTGCACTTCTGCCCCGACAAGCTCCTGCAATTGTTCCTGGTGGTGACGTATAACCTCATAAACCCCCGCACCAACAGTGCCAAGCCCTAATAGTGCCGCTTTAATGATTCGCACCTTCTTCTCCTCCTCATTCATGGATGTCATTTAAAAAAGGAGACTGAAACGCATGGCGCCCAGCCTCCTAGCTTCTTTGTCCTTACTTGACAGACACTTTTTCTACGGCTTTTTCGATCGCTTGATTTAGATCAGCAATAATATCTTCCACAGCTTCAAGCCCTATAGAGAGTCGAATAAGTTCTTCAGATGCTCCAACTAGTTTTAATTCTTCCGCACTCAATTGTTGGTGAGTGGTGGAAGCTGGATGGATGATTAATGATTTTGCATCTCCGACATTCGCAACATGGGAAAATAATTTCACATGATCAATGGTTTGTCTTCCTGCTTCTCTTCCACCTTTGATGCCGAATACGATGATCGAGCCGGCCCCTTTTGGAAGATATTTTTGAGCTAATTCATAGGATGGGTGATTGTTCAAACCGGGATAGGATACCCATTCAATCGCATCATGATTCTCTAAAAATTCTGCTACGGCTTTGGCATTTTCTATGTGTTTATCAATTCTTAAATGTAGTGTTTCAAGACCTTGCAATAATTGAAAGGCGTTGTCTGGGCTTAAGCATGGGCCAAAATCACGTAATAATTGAACACGCAATTTGGTAGCGAAAGCCGCATTTGGTACATCTATACCAAAACGCAGCCCATGGTATGTCTCATCAGGTTCGACAAAGTCTGGGAATTTCTCATTATTCCAATCAAACTTTCCTGCATCTACGACAACTCCACCAATTACAGTGCCATGGCCGCCAATCCACTTTGTTGCCGAATGGATGACAATATCTGCCCCCCAATCAATCGGCTTGCAAAGATACGGTGTTGCAAAAGTGCTATCGACAATAAGTGGAATCTCATTTTCATGAGCAATGTTGGCAACAGCTTCCACATCCAGAATATGCAGGCTTGGATTGCCGATAATCTCGCCAAAAAGTGCTTTCGTTTTAGGCGTGATCGCTTTGCGGAAATTCTCAGGATCTTTCGGATCTACGAACTTCACGTTAATACCATATTTTGGTAGTGTCACAGCAAAAAGATTATATGTGCCTCCATAAAGATCTGTTGCCGCAACAATTTCGTCACCCGCACGCGTAATATTCAAAATCGAGAAAGCGATGGCTGCCATTCCAGAGGATAACCCAACCGCGGCCGTTCCTCCTTCAAGTAGAGCGACTCTTTTTTCAAATACATCAACCGTTGGATTGGTAATCCGCGTATAGATATTGCCCGGTACTTCTAATCCAAAGACCTTTTGTGCATAATCTGAATCTTTGAATACATAAGAAGTTGTTCTATGTACGGGAACAGCTCGTGCTCCTGTTTCATCCGGCTCTTGTCCTCCGTGCAGTAATAAAGTTTCTGGTTTATATTGTTCTTGTGTCATATCCTCTCGTCCTCCTCAATGGTATACACTCTCATCGCTAACACTAGTTAAAAAAACCCCCTTCCGATAAGAAGGGGGGTGTATTTTATTTCCGCTCCTTATCTCTCAGACTTATCCGTCTGTAGGAATTAGCACCTTTTCAGAAAAGTTCTCTGTAGGTTGCCGGGCATCGCAGGGCCTATCCCTCCGCCGCTCTTGATAAGAGTATTACTATTCATTGTTGTGATTAAAATCAAGTATAGTCTATTATTCTCAAAAAAGTCAACCCTATTTTTAAAAAATATCCATTATTTGTTGTTTACTGTCTATTTCAAACCTTTTACGAGCTTTTCCATCATTTCCTCGTCCATGGGACCGACAATTCTTTTTTCAAGTAAGCCATTCGAATTGATAAAATAAGTAGTTGGAATGCCGATAACCTGGTATTGATCTCCTGCCATTCCATCTTCATCTAACAACACAGGGAAAGTCAGCTTATAATCATCGACAAATTCTTCCACTTTGTCTCTTTTATTCCGAACCCGCTCAGCTGAAGTAAGATTGACCGCAAGAATCTCTATATCATATTTTTCAGCCTTTTCTTTATAAAACTTTTCCATATGGGGCATTTCCGCTTTACATGGGGGACACCAGGTTGCCCAAAAATTCAATAACACCTTTTTGCCATTGAGATCAGACAATCTGATTTTTTCACCAGATATGGTCTCTAATTCAAAATCTGGAGGAATATCACCTGTAGATAATCCTTCCCCCATGCCATCCACCGTCGTTTCAGTTGCGGCCTCCAGCCTTTTCTGGAGGATTTGTTCTTGATTTTCTTCCACCTCTTTCTTCGCTTGTGTTTCTTGGACAATATTAATGACTAAAACTCCTGCTAAAATCGCTAAAAGAGTAAAACCAAATATTTTCTTCGTCATTCTAAAACCTCCCATTTTCGCAAAGCGATGACTAAGAATATTGCCATGAACAAATAAGTTAGCATTGGAGCGGATAATAAATTGTGGTGAATGGAATAAAATAAAGCTTGTCCACCTGTATAAAGGATGAGCAATTGTTCCTTCCATAATACCTGCTTTTTCTTCACCACGAGTAATAAGAATGAAACGCCGAAGAATAATTGAATGCCTGTCCATAAGAATAATCCTTGATTCAAAATCGCCTGAAGCACTTCATAAAAAATCATGGAACTTATCCAAACTTGATAAATATCCGCTACTCGTAAATTCTGGCTCCACACCTTACTTAGTGTATAAAGGATCGTTATGGCAAAGCCTAACCAATATCCTTTCACACCACCATGAAAGTATAAAATGGATAATGGATGAGACCTTATCATAGAAAATTGGAAAAGAAGGACACTGAACTTCCATGTTAACAGCCATATAAAAACGGCATTGCCATACCACTCTGCTGCTGACTTCTTTTTAAAAAAGTAGAGACCTGCAGATGTAAGGATGCAGGCCCCCACAATTGCTAACCAAGAGGCGGGAATGGTTACTGAACCAATTGTATACCATTTAATGGATCATCACTCGCTTTCCACAATCAAGATGATGGTTTACAAAATTGGCGATAACAGTCGGGAGAATGATTCCTTAAAGCGAATATAAAGAGGACGATTTTGATATTCCTCCCAACTTAATTCATGGGAAAGCTTAACATCATCATGAAAAATACCGACTAATTGTTGGACAAGCACTCGATCATATAAAAAAGCATTCACTTCAAAATTTAATTTAAAGCTACGTACATCAATATTCGCCGTACCAACGGTGGCAATTTTACCATCGGCGATAATTGTCTTCGCATGGATAAACCCATTATCGTAAATATAGACCTTTGCCCCTGTCTTTAATAATTCGCCCACATTCGAATAGGTGGCCCAATAAACAAAGGCATGATCAGGTTTGTTGGGGATCATTAGCCTTACATCAATCCCTGAAAGAGCGGCTATTTTTATGGCATCCAATACACTCGCATCCGGAATAAAATAAGGTGTCTGAATGTAAATATATTTTTGGGCAGATGAAATAAGTTTCAGAATACCGTATTTGATCTGTTCCCATTCAGAATCAGGTCCACTTGACACAATTTGGACATCTGTATCCCCTTTTGCCCCAATTTCCGGAAATAGACGATCCTCATAGCGAATTTTGGCCGTAGAGGCTTGGTTCCAGTCAAGGATAAACCGCGTCTGCATACCAAAAACAGCCTTCCCGGTAATCTTCAGGTGGGTATCTCGCCAATAACCAAATTTTTTGTTCAGACCGAGATATTCATCCCCAATATTAAACCCGCCGATATACCCACTTTCCCCATCAATAATGACAAGTTTACGGTGATTACGAAAATTCACCTGTAAGTTCAAGTGAGGGATTAATGCTGGAAAAAAAGCACTCACCTTTCCACCGGCTTCTATCAAAGGTCTAAAAAACCTTTTTGGTAATCGCCTTGAACCCATTGCATCATATAAAAACTTTACATCGACGCCTTCTTTCGCCTTTTTAACAAGCATTTGCAATAACTCATTGCCAAGCTTATCATTCCTCACAATGTAATATTCTATATGGATATGATCCTTTGCTTTATCTAAATCATGTAATAAAGAGCGGAACTTATCATTTCCATCAATGAAAATTTCTACTTTGTTATCCTGTGTAAGAATGGAACGATCATTCACAAGTAACATATAAATTAAATCTTTGTATTGAACCGTTTTAGTATCGTGGAAAGGAAAATCCCCTCTTTGTAATAGTTCAATCTGATTTTTAGTGATTTCCATAATGCCAATTTTATTCGTATCATTCCATTCAAAAATCTTTTTACGGCTTAAATTCTGTCCAAAGATAAGATATAAAATAAAGCCAACTACTGGAACAAAAAACAGCACTAAAAGCCAAGCCCAAGTTGAACCGGGATCTCGCCTCTCCAAAAATACTACGAAGACAGCCAAGATAATATTTAATAAAAGTGCTAAACTAACCAAAGCTGCTGTGATCGTTGTAAAAGTCATATGAACTCCTTATGTTTCCCTTTTTTATTGTATTCAATTGATCATCTATATTTTAGCATGTTTTTACAACCGACTGTACCTTTATCAACTTTATTAGAGTTAAAATGAAAAAAGTACAGAAACTCAAGGGTTTCTGTACTGATTCAGTGAAATTTATTTAACTTTAAAATATGCTAGTGTTATTTTAAATATCCCATAGGATTTACTCCACCGTGGTAACTCCATGGACCATTATGGACTTCAAAGTGCAAATGATTACCAAATGATTCGCCCGTATTACCTATTTCACCTAGTTTTTGTCCTTCACTAACATTTTGGCCAGAGGAAACCGATCTAGCAGACATATGAGCATAAACAGTTGTTAGATTTAATTGTGGGTGGAACACATACACAACATTCCCATAGCTGCTTGAATAATCTGATCTAGTTACGACACCAGAAGCGGCAGCGTAAATTGGAGTTCCAGCGGCATTAGCAATATCAATACCAAAATGGGTGCCTCCTGATCTTCCACCATAACCCGAGGACAATCTTCCACTTGCAGGCCAACTTAACACACCACTACCACCAGCATTTAAATTAGCATCATTACTAGAGTTTGTGCTTGGGGTTGAACCTGAAGTTTGACTTTTTGCGGAAGTGCTCTTTTCACTTTGAGTTTGAGTTTGAGTTTGTGCTTGATTTTGTTCTTGAGCTTTAGCCTGTTCTTGAGCTTTTGCTTGTTCTTGAGCTTTGGCTTGTTCTTGGGCTTTAGCTTGAGCTTCTTGCTGTGCTCTTTTTTCCGCTTCTGCTGCTTCTTTAGCTTTTCTTTCTTCCTCCGCAATTCTTGCCTTTTCATCTGCCATGGCTTTACTTATAATCGCTTCTTGTTCCTTTAATACTCGCTCCTGCTCTTCAAGAGACATTTTTTCATTTTCCACATGCTTTTTCTGAGCAGCTAGTTCCTTCATTAACACTTTCTTTTCTTCATTTTGGGCTTTCAAGTCCGCTTTTAGAACTTCTAATTCTTCAAGCATTTTATTTAAACTATCAAGTTTTTCTTCTACTTTCTTTTGATCAGCTTCTAACTTTTCCATGTCAGCTTGTTGCTCGTCCAATATTTGTTTATCAGCACCCACTAATGTAGAAACAGCCGAAACACGATCTACTAAATCTCCAAAACTATTAGCGCCTAATACAACATCAATAAATTTAACAGAACCACCGTTTTGTTGAATATTTCTCGCGCGGTCTCTAAGAACTTCATTTCTCTTTTCAATTCGTTCTTTCAAATCTTTAATTTCCGCTTTTAATTTTTCAATTTCCGCTTTTGTATCATCGATTTGCTTTTCTTTTTCTTTTATTTTTTGATCCGTATCAGCCATTTTAGCTTCTAATTTTTCGATTTCATCTTCGACCGAATTTTGCTGATTTAAAATATTAGAAATTTCCCCATCTTTTTGATTGATCGACTTGTTTACGTTCGATCTTTTATTATGAATATCGGATTGTTGTTGCTCCAACTCATTAAGTTTGGAATTGGCTTGTGCTTTCCCCGTAAAGGTGAATAATCCTCCAAAAGCTAATGTTGTTGCCAGTGTTACCGAGAGTACAGAACTTTTTTTCAAGAATAGCTTCCCCTTTCTCCCCTTGAATTTATCTCTCTGTTTAAGTCGTTTCGATCTTATCCAGAGCACATTCGAAAATCTCTTATATTTTTAAAAAGCGTCGAACAGAAATGAAACTTCCCCATGCTCCGATGATAACCCCAATGAGTAAAAGTAAGAGACTTACTTGATAGACAAATGGAGTGTATTCAAGTGGAGACATAAAATAATTTTCCGGAATACGTCCGGCCAAAAAGTCATATCCATAATGATAAGCTGTTGCAACGGTGGTGATCGGAATAATGGCACCCAATATTCCTAGCCAAATCCCCTCAAAGATAAATGGCCAACGTATAAACCAATTCGTTGCTCCTACTAGTTTCATAATCTCTATTTCTCTTCTTCTAGCAAAAATGGTGATTTTAATTGTATTTGAGATCAAAAACATAGCGGTAAACAATAGTCCAATTACGAGCACAATTCCTACATTGCGGCTTGTTCTAAGTAAGCTGAATAGTCTCTCAACCTTTTTTTCGCCATATTCAGCAGAGTGAACATGATCTAATGCCCGGATTTTTTGGGCTATGACTGGAGTTTCATCTGGTTTCTTTGTTTTGACAATAAAGACATCATGAAGAGGGTTTTCGTCATCTTCAATCAGACTCCACTCTTTCCCCATTGTTTGAATAAGATGATTAAGCTCGTCCTCTTTCGACGAGAATTCAACCGATTCTATTTGGGAGATTTTTTTGATGTTATTCTCTAAATCCTTTTGTTCATCTTGATTCGCAGTTAAGTCGATATGTACACGGATTTCCACATCATTTTCTATGTCTGTTGCAAATTTGTTCATATTCATCATAATGACGAGAAAGACACCAACTAACAGCAATGTCACCGTTACTGCGCTTATTGATGCAAATGTCATCCAACCATTACGGCGCAGACTCTTGAAGCTTTCTCTTAGATGGCGACCGATGGTTCTAATTTTCATAACCGTATTCCCCCCGCTGCTCATCACGGACAATTCTTCCATTTTCGATGGCAATAACCCGATGTGTAATCGTATTTACAATCTCTTTATTATGGGTGGCCATTATAACGGTTGTTCCATTTAGATTAATTTCTTCTAAAATACTCATAATATCCCACGCCGTATCAGGGTCTAAATTTCCAGTAGGTTCATCCGCAATAATCATTTGGGGATTATTAACAAGTGATCTTGCAATGGAAACACGTTGTTGTTCTCCACCTGATAATTCCGAGGGAAGCATACGCATTTTATGTTTTAGCCCTACCATGGAAAGAACATCCATCACTCTATTTTTTATGTCTTTCGGTCGATGCTCTGTTACTTCCAAAGCAAAAGCCACATTTTCAAAAACAGTCAATGTGGGCAATAGTTTAAAATCTTGGAAGACGACACCGATATTACGCCTTAAAAAAGGAACTCTTCTATTTTTTAATGTAGTTAAATCAATCCCGTTTACAAGTATTTTTCCAGATGTTGGTTTCTCTTCCCGATAAACCATTTTGATAAAAGTGGATTTACCAGCACCACTAGGACCAACAATATATATAAATTCGCCTTGTTGTATATCAACGTTAAAACGATTTGCGGCTATAATACCGTTCGGGTATTTTTTCACAACATCCTGCATTTTAATCATTTTCTCACCCGACCTTAAAATTTTCGCCTAAAACTTGCAAAAAAAATGAAGCTATTTGAATGTCAAATAAAGATAATTACCGTCAATCCATGACGAAATTTCATAACATGCTCATTATAACATCCCTATTCGGGCTTTTATATTACAGTTATATTTCATTTTTAGAGCTTTAGTTCTAAATTTTTACAAATTGCGCGATAGCAAAATTAGTGACAACTTTCCATAAACATTTTTAATAGAGGAGTAAAGAACTATCTTTTTTAGGAAGTATGAGGGGTAGGTTTGGAATAAAATGGAAGGTTTAGATATTAGTGATATGACATTAGGTGTGGTTTTATATAAAACGTTTGTCACAAAAAAACGACAGCAACTTTTCTCACTGTCGTTTTGGTCCTACTTATTTTTTCTCCGATAACCATTGAGCTACTTTGTCAGCATCATCACCTGTAATGAGGTTTCCAGGCATTCCAGGTCGGCCATTTTCAATGACATCTAAAATGTCGTCTTTAGATAACTTCGAACCAATATGTGCTAATTCTGGTCCATTTTGACCTTCTAAGTTTTCTCCATGACATGAAATACAATTGTTTTTTACGATTTCTTCTGCGTCGTTTGTTGCGGTTTCGCCGCCAGTGTCATTACCAGTATTATTATTATCATTATCTGCGTTATTTCCGCCGCCACAAGCTGCCAGACCAATCGCTAGCATAAGTCCTAGTGATAACCCCATCCATTTTTTCCTCATGGGAACAACTCCTTTTTTAGATTGATCAATTTTAGTATACCAATAATACACTTTATTTAAACGCAAAAAGGAGGCGGTGAAAAAGGTATAATTTAACAAAAAGCATACGGATCGCAGCAGTATCATGAACTTACGCAATTAGCACAAGTTTGTGAACCAAAAAAGGGCAAGGGATGAACAAAGGATAAACGGCTAAAAGCGCCATCTCCCGTGTTGGTTTCCCTAACCCTTATTATTTACGATATTTATACCCGAGAACGTAAGTAGGCATTGATAAAGGCATCAATATCTCCGTCAATTACTGCTTGAACATTTCCAGTTTCTTCATTCGTACGATGATCTTTCACCATCGAATACGGGTGAAAAACATAGGATCTTATTTGGCTGCCCCAACCAATTTCTTTTTGTTCCCCGCGAATTTCCGCCAATTGCTTTTCCTTTTCTTCCAACTCACGTTGATAGAGCTTAGCCTTTAGCATGTTCATGGCTTTTTCGCGGTTTTTAATTTGTGATCTTTCATTTTGGCACGTTACAACCGTTCCAGTTGGTATGTGGGTAATCCGAACGGCAGAATCTGTTGTATTAACGTGTTGCCCCCCCGCACCACTTGAACGATAAGTATCAATTTTCAGGTCATCCTGTTTAATATCAACCTCGACATCATCTGTAAATTCAGGCATGACGTCACAGGAAACAAAGGATGTGTGACGACGACCGGAAGAATCAAATGGTGAAATCCGCACTAAACGATGAACACCTTTTTCGGCTTTTAAATATCCGTAGGCGTTATGACCTTTAATTAACATCGTCACACTTTTGATCCCAGCCTCATCACCAGGTAAATAGGAAAGAATTTCCGTTTTGAAATTTTTCTTTTCTGCCCAACGTGTATACATGCGCAAGAGAATCGATCCCCAATCTTGCGACTCTGTTCCACCTGCTCCCGGATGGAGTTCAATAATTGCATTGTTTTTATCATAGGGATCACTTAATAATAATTGCAATTCAAAATCATGAAGTCGTTGAATAAGCTCCTTTAACTCTCCTTCAAGTTCAGCTTCAAGATCAGGATCACTTTCCTCTTTAACAAGTTCATGGGTCAATTCTAGATTTTCATGGATCTCTAGCAATTCTTTGTATTCATTCACAAGGTCTTTCAGACTATTTGCCTCATTAATGACCGTTTGTGCTGATTGTTGATCATCCCAAAAACCGGGCTCAAGCATCCTTTCGTCCAGCTCAGCGATTCTCGTCTCCTTCTCTTCTAAGTCAAAGAGACCCCCTAAATTCAGCTAATCGCTCCGCTGTTTTTTCAAGTTCTGTTCTTACTTCAAATAATTCCATCACAAACACCTCTACTAGTGATTTTTAGGCCTGCGGGGCGCAGGTCAAAACGGCAAAGACATTCGGAAGTGACACCTTTAGCCGTTTTGAACACGCACTTTTAAGTTAGCCGACCATGACATTGTTTATATTTCTTACCACTTCCACATGGACAGGGATCATTCCGGCCAACTTTTTCACTTCTGCGGATTGGTTTTCTTTTAACCTCTCCCCCGTCTTCTTTTGGATTGACCGCTTGCCCTTTTGCCACTTCTTCCCGTTCCAGATTATTTCGTATTTCAGCTTTCATGACATATTTAGCCGTGTCTTCCTCAATGGCCTCCACCATGCTTTCAAACATGGCAAATCCTTCACTTTGATACTCTCTAAGCGGATCAATTTGTCCGTACGCACGTAAATGGATACCTTGGCGGAGCTGATCCATTGCATCAATATGATCGATCCATTTCGTATCAACAGAACGGAGCAAGATGACTTTTTCAAATTCACGCATCTGTTCAGGTGTTAAATATTCTTCTTTTTCATCATAATGCTGTTTCACCTTAGCAAAGATGATTTCTTTCATTTCTTCTGGATCTCTTCTTTGCAAGTCTTCAACAGTCAAGTCACCTTCAAACAGAACAGTCGCATTTAAATAGTCAATTAATCCTTGGATATTCCATTGTTCTTCATCAGGTTCACTTGTATAGTTAGCAACCGCGCGATCAATGACAGATTGAATCATTTTCTCAATGATATCTCGTACATTTTCCGAGCTCATTACATCGTCACGCTGCTGATAGATAATCTCTCTTTGTTGACGAAGGACATCATCATATTGTAAAAGCTGTTTCCGCGCATCAAAGTTATTTCCTTCTACACGTTTCTGAGCTGATTCCACTGCTTTGGAAACCATTTTACTTTGGATCGGTTGAGAATCATCCATTCCCAATTTTTCCATCATCGATTTCATATTTTCTGATCCAAATCGGCGCATTAATTCATCTTCCATAGAAAGATAAAATTGCGTAACCCCTGGATCACCTTGACGGCCAGAACGCCCTCTTAACTGATTATCAATTCGGCGTGATTCATGGCGTTCTGTTCCGATTACAGCCAATCCACCCAGCTCTTTTACACCTTCACCCAGTTTAATATCTGTTCCACGACCGGCCATATTCGTCGCAATCGTGACAGCTCCCTTTTGCCCCGCCTCTGAAATAATTTCCGCTTCTCTTTCATGGTTTTTCGCATTTAATACATTATGTCGCACACCTTTTTTCGTTAAAAGCGAAGAGACTAATTCCGACGTTTCGATGGCCACTGTACCGACCAGGATCGGCTGTCCTTTTTGGTGTCTTTCATAAATATCGTCAACGACTGCACGGAATTTACCATTCATAGAAGCATAAATTAAATCAGAACGATCATCGCGGGCAATCGGCACGTTTGTTGGGATCGAAATGACTCGCATATTGTAAATATTGCGAAATTCTTCTTCTTCCGTTTTGGCTGTACCGGTCATCCCGGCTAATTTTTCATACATCCGGAAATAGTTCTGGAATGTGATTGTCGCCATGGTCATCGATTCACTTTGAATTTCGACGCCTTCTTTGGCCTCAATCGCTTGATGGAGTCCATCACTAAACCGTCTACCTTTCATCATCCGGCCCGTAAATTGGTCGACAATGATAATTTCGCCTTCCTGAACAACATAGTCTACATCTTTTTGCATGCTGACATGGGCTTTTAGAGCTTGATTAATATGATGATTGAGGACAACGTGAGAAAGATCGAATAAATTATCGATTTTGAAGAAACGTTCGGCTTTATTGATTCCTTCTTCTGTTAATTGGACCCCTTTTGTTTTCTCATCGTACGTATAATCTTCTTCTCGCTTTAATATTTCCGCAAAAGCATTGGCCTGTAGATATAATTGGGTTGATTTCTGCGCTTGTCCGGAAATAATGAGCGGTGTTCGCGCCTCATCAATTAAAATCGAGTCCACTTCATCAATCACGGCGAAATGAAGGGGACGTTGGACCTTTTGTTCTTCATACAACACCATATTATCGCGAAGGTAATCAAAACCAAACTCATTATTCGTTCCATACGTAATATCTGCAGCATAAGCTTCTTTCTTTTCTTCCTTCGACATGCTGTTTAAATTGAGCCCTACGGTTAAACCAAGAAATTGATAAAGCTCACCCATTTCCGTCGCATCACGACTAGCCAAATATTCGTTCACCGTGACAACATGAACACCTTTTCCAGTAATGGCATTTAAGTAAACAGGCATTGTGGCGGTTAATGTTTTTCCTTCACCTGTTTTCATTTCCGCGATGTTTCCTTCGTGTAAAGCCACGCCCCCCATAAGTTGGACAGGGTATGGATAAAGGCCTAACACTCGGCGAGAACCTTCTCGAACCACAGCAAAAGCTTCCTCTAGCATATGATCTAACGCTTCACCATTTTGATATCTTGCTTTTAATTCATCTGTTTTTTGGCGGATTTCCTCATCTGATAACTTCTCCATATCTGGGGCTAGTTGATCAATTTTCTCTGCCATCTTTTCTAGTCGTTTCAGATCACGTTTATTGGGATCAAATAATTTATTAAGAAAAGCAACCATATTAAAACGCTCCCCTATCTATTGAAAATGCATACTTCTCAATTCAAATTGTAATACATTAAAAAGCTATTTTATTAAAAACGTTCTGTAAAAACTAAAACCTTTTACCTAATTATCTATCATAACACTATCGGTTTTCCCTGACAACATGGGAAAAGATTGAAAAAGCTTTAAAGGAAAAGCGCTCCATAAATGAGGGCCCCAGTAATAACAAGAGCAGGATGGATTTTCCATTTCGCTAATAACAAATAGCTCATAAGACCGATAAAGATGGTATGCGGAAAACCGGAGCTTTTTACAGAACCTGCAAAGAAATCAAAGGTCATGACGCCCAAAAGTACGGCAATCGTAGGGCGAACCAATTGTGTCATCCTCCTGACCTTTGGTGAGTCTTTATGTTTCAAAAGAAATCCTAATAACGGAATCATCAGGGCGATAGAAGGGGCGACAGTGGCGAACAAAGCAATGATAGAGCCTAACACCCCACCTTGTTGATATCCAATATATCCCGCCATTTTCGTAGCGATCGGGCCTGGTAATGCATTGCCTAAAGCCAACACTTCACTAAACTCTTGAACAGAAAGCCATTGATAACGATCCACGACTTCATGCTCAATCAATGGAATCGAAGAAGGTCCTCCTCCATAACCAAGAATACCCGGGATGAAAAAAGCAATAAAAATTTGCCAGTAAATCATGGCTAGCTCCTTTCTTCCTGTTTGTTTACGGAAGATTTCTTCTTACTCCGAGCTGATAGGGCAACGATTAATAAGACGGCGATCACGATTGCAGGGTGAACACCAAATAATTGCATAGCTAGAAAGCTTGCAATGACGAGGAGAAGACTATAAATCCAACCGAGCGATTGGTTGGATTTTTGAATAAACTCCCATGTAAGGATGCCCATTAAAACACCTGCCACCGGGAGAACCGCCTGTGACATGCCTGCAACCCACGGTTTATCTTTATAAGCACTTAATAAAGCCAAAAATAAAATCATCAACGCAACAGTTGGCACAACCGTTGCAAAAATCGCATTTAACATCCCCATAAATCCACCAACTCGCCAGCCAATATACCCGGCCATTTTTGTATTAATGGGACCTGGTAAAGCATTGGCAAGCGCCAACACATCGCCAAACTCATCGTCATTCATCCATTTATACACACGGACGACTTCATGCTGAACAAGTGGAATCGCTGAAGGACCTCCTCCAAAACCAAGAATACCCGAGCGGAAAAAGGCGATAAAAATATGTACCTGTTTCAAGTGAATCACCCTCCCTAAACCTTCTATAAGAATAACAAATGATAGCTCAGCCGAGAAGATGACTTTCTAATCATGAAAATCCAATTAAGAGGGCAAAAAGCACGCCACCGTTGAGGCAGCGTGCTCCAGATAGATGATTTCTTAATTTGTTTCAATTAATCCATACTTTCCATCTTTACGGCGATACACGATGTTCGTCGCATTGGTCTCGGCATCTGTATAGATAAAGAAGCTATGCCCTAACATGTTCATTTGCAAAACGGCTTCTTCACTATCCATTGGTTTAAGACTAAACTGCTTAGTACGGACAATTTGAAGCTCATCTTCTACTTCATCATTGGCTGGAATCTCATTTCCATTCATTTTGAAAAATTCTTTGGCATTCCCTCGATCTCTAAATTTACGATTGACCTTTGTTTTATGCTTACGAATTTGTCGCTCTAATTTATCGACAATCAAGTCAACGGCTGCATACATGTCGTCATGTACTTCTTCAGCGCGAAGAACTAATTGTGGAAGTGGAATCGTTATTTCAACTTTTGCTTTTTTATTTGGATTTACTTTTAAATTAACGTGAACATTTGCCTCAGGAGTTTCATTAAAATATCTCTCCAGTTTACCCACTTTCTTTTCAATGTGATCACGTATTGCATCTGTCAGGTTGATGTTTTCACCGCGAATATTATATTTTAGCATCTTAACTCCTCCTTATTTAAGGCTATGTATATATACTTCTATATATCCTTGTAAAATCCTGCTTAATTCCATAAAAATTTTGTCGATTTTGTGATTGTTTTAACAAAAAGATGAACAGGTGGACCCATACAGGTCCATATCTGCTCTAAAATAAGGAATAGCGAAGCAAATGATGCAAATTTAGCTATGTTCTAATTTATTGCCGTTTATCGTAAAACATCCCGTCCAAGCTATCTGTTGCCGCATAAGGATTAGAATAATGGCTAACAGATTTCTTTTTTCGGTCTAGCGTTTCGAGGTCTTTTTGTATGACTTTTAAATATTGTTTTAACAATGCATTCATTTCTCGATCGCGGGCAAGTAACGCTTTCCCAAGCTCCTTCTCTTCATCTGAATAAGGAGCTTGGAGTTTTGCAAAAAAGGTTGAACGCTGTCGTAATAATTGTTCTATTTTCTCAATAATCGTGTCTCTTTGTTCATCATTCGTTGTTTGGGCCAACACGATGATTTTCTCAGTAAGGGCTAAACATTTTTGTAGATCATTCATTAAATGCCACTGCTTCCTGCTATGTGTTGATGTTGGCGATTTAATTGAATCGCTTGTTTCCAAGTATCACGAAATTCTTTCATCATCTCTTCCACTTCCGTAAGAATGTCAACATCATTTTTAATATTGGCTTCCATTAAACGGCGGTTCATATAGTCATAAAGAGTCATCATGTTTTGGGATATCGCTAATTCCATATTTAAGGTGACCATTAGCTCACTAACAATGTTTTGCGCTTTTTGGATATTCGTATTCTTTTCTTCGATTTTATTATTTTCCATGCCGACTTTAGCCATATGAATAAATTTCAGACAGCCATTGTACAGCATTAAAGTTAACTCACCTGGAGCAGCCGTTGTCACAGCATTTTTCTGATACGTTTGGTATGGGTTTGCACTTGCCATTTTTCCACTCCCCTAAACTTCAAAAATTGATCTTAAAAACCACCAAATTGCTGCATGAGATACATCGATTGTTGATTAGCCTGTTGAATCGCTTTTTCCATCGCAGTAAATTGACGCCAATAACGATTTTCCGTCATTTTCAGCCTTTCTTCAAAGCGATCAATACTTTTATCCACGTTAATCAATTCACGTCCAAGTGTGAACTGTTGATTGGTTGAAGTAGCACGACCAGCTTTTTCCTGTAGTTTTTTCATCGAAGCATCTACTGTGTCGTAAAGCCTGTGGACGATCCCTTTCCCTGCTTCGGAATCGTTACCACGGAATAAGTTTTCAACAGATTCTGGATCCTCTTCTAAGGCTGCTTTTAATTTCGCTTCATCGATCTCAAGCTTTCCGCCTTCAAGATAATTCGCTGTCGTTTTAATGCCGATACTAGCTAATTGTTTAAAAATACCGTTTGTCTCAACTGTGCTATACATATCCATTCTCATACTGGATAACACACCAGATAACACCATATCGCCTTTGAGCAGACCACTTCTCGCCATTTCTTCCCATTTTTCTTGTTGCTTTTCGGAAAGTTCTTCCCGCTCATCGTCGGTCAATGGCTTGTAATCGCGGTAACGTTCCTCCTTCAACTTATCGCCAATTTCTTTGATTAGTTCGTTGTAATCTTCGACAAACTTTTTAATGTTTTCAAGCACTTGCCCTGTATCATTTCCGACTGAAATGGTTGTTGGTTGCTGGTCTCCTTCACCGAATGTTTGCTTTAAGGTAATAGTTACGCCGTTCATGTCGAAAGTGTTGGAGCTTCGTTCAGTTTCAAGTCCGTTGATCGTGAATTTTGCGTTTTGGCCGTCGGTGACATCATTATTATTAAATTGCAAAACATTTGTCATAAAATCGCCAGATACTTCAATATCTCTTTTTCCCTCTCCAAATTTCCCCGTTTCTTTACGGGTTAAAGTCACTCGATCTGTGACAGAATCATAAAACATCGTCACACCAGCAGATGATTCATTGACCTTACGGATGACGCTGTTTAATGTATCCGTGCCCGTCATAAAGATGGTTTCGTTCACTTCGCCTTTTGATGTATGGGTGTTAATGCCGAAGGAAGCGTAGTTTTGGGTGAAAGTAGCTTCTATTTTTTTAGGCCAGTTTTCTTCATCGTCCTCTTTAAACTTGGCAGAATTGAAAGCAATAGCTCCTGTATCTAAGTTGATATGTCCAAGCACATCTGTTGTATCGTTCTTATTTACAAGTGTGCTGCTACCTTGTTCATCTGTTGTAACTGTATATTCCGTACCATCAACAATTACTGTAACCCCTGCGGTTAGCGAACTTTTCCCTAAATTCCAAGTCGTAGGTGGTTTTTCACCAATCTCCAATGTTTTTGTTTTTTCATCTATAACATAATCGACTTTCACAACACTGCCTTTTGTTGGTTTAACATTATCACCAAACTTAATCGTGCCATCCTTTGTAACAAGAATTTGATTCTCTGTTGGTTGTTGTGAATCATCTTCAGTAATTGTTGCTTTTACCGCACGGCCATTCACTTTAATGTTAATCTCGCTGCCGTCTTTAAGGAATTCGTTTCCCTGAAGATCAATTTTCAAGCCTTCTGTCGAATCTCCTACATTAATTGTCTGGGACTCCACTACACCTGTTTCCCATGTAACTTTGTTACCGACCTGCTCCCTTAAGCTTTTAGTGGGGGCAATAGAAATTTGGCCATTATTCACCAATGTCGCCGCCTTAGCAAGCTGATCCACCTTCGAAATCGAATACGATGCCTGTGCTGCCCCGCTAGAAACCGTGGCTGTGACGAATTGGTCATTCGAAGAGGAGACGGTTCTTGCCCGATAATTGGTTGTTAATTTTAGTTGTGCGAGTTTGTCCCGGAAACTCAGTAATTGTGTGTTGAGTGCACGGTAATCATCTCTTTGCCATTCTAGGATTTGTTTCTTTTGTTTTAATTTGTCGAGCGGCATGCGCTCAGCTCGCATTAAATCCTTTACAATTTGATCTATATCCATTCCACTTGCCAAACCGGCAATTCTCATTTATCTCACTCCATCTACCATTTATATTTTCTTATCAACCATGATGCCTAAATACTCAGTCATGGCGGCAAACATATCTAGTAACTTTTTCGGTGGAATTTCTCTTACCACTTCATCTGTCACTTCATCCACGAGTGTGACATAGTATTCATTTAATTGATCATGGAATTCAAATTTTAAATGAGTTTGTGGAGAGGCTTTGAGAAACTTATTCATTCCATTGACAACATGCGTTAAATCTTCTTTTGAAAAGGAAGAATTCATGTTTATCACATGGTCCTTCGTTCCGGTCTTTTCTGCTGCATGATTCGTTATTGGCGTTTCGTCAAGTTTCCCGATCATACTCCCACTATGTGTAGATGTGGATGAGAGACTTGTCCCTATTTGTCCTGACATCACTTTACTCCTTTTCACACATTGGTTTATTTAAAACTAATATCGGCATCATACGCTTTTTGTTTATAGATAATCTTTACTAAGTTTTATCCCGTATTAACTAGCTGTAAGCCCCCCACTTCAAGAATTTGCGGAAGTGGGGGGCAGGGGAATGCACACTAAGTTCGCCACAATCCCAAGCAACGTCTGCATGAACTGCATCCCACAGTCCCTCCTCCTGATTGAAGTTTATGGCTAAAGCCTATTTTTGTCTGGTTATTGCGCCTTCTTTTAGATTATGCATACTATGCAATGAAAAGAGATTTAGGTTATTTTCACCCCATAAACTTTAAGCAAATTGGAGGTTCCCTTATGAATCAAATGCAATATCCTGTAGAAATTCATGATCACTTAGGAAATGCGGACGAAAGAATAATTCGCCCATTCGGATTTGGCAGACCATTTGGTTTTCGACCAGGCTTTGGACGACCTTTTGGATTTGGCGCTCCATTTGTCGGAGGTTTTTTAGGCGGTTTAGCATTAGGTTCCTTGGCACGGCCATACCCTTATCCTTATTATCCTTATTATCCATATTATCCGTATGGGGGGTATTATTGGTAAACACCTGTAACGATCAGCAAAGATTTCCCGGGAAATGGTGGGTTTTGTTGAAACATGGAAATTCTCCAATAATTAACTATATAGGCTAAATATTTATTTTGCGGATAGGTTAATTTATTCGTGAATGGGAATACCAAAAGAGAAGGAGAATTTCATAAAAAGGAGTGACCTTCATGAAAGGCAAAGCGATTATGGCAACTGTTGCCCTTGGTGCTGCGTATTTACTCAGAAATGAAAAATCACGCAATAAATTAATGAATCAATTTAAGAGTATGGCTTCAGGATTGAAGTAAATAAATAGCCTATCCGTCGATTTTTTATTTGGACGGGTAGGCTATGGTATTTGTTAGATATTGTCGATTCATTTTTATTTCAAAAACGGAAAATGTTGTATACTATCGGGAAATTACGATAAATTCCAACGTTCTTAAGCTGAGTTTAATAGAATTTTAGAAAACGCTCACTTCTCTACTGTTACTCTGGGAATGATATGCTATACTAAACATGAAATATAGCAAAGGAGTTGAGCTTTTGAAAAAATTACGTTGGGGAATTTTGGGTACGGCTAGTATTGGTAAGCGTTCCGTAATTCCTGGAATTCAAGAATCAACAAGCAATGAAGTGGTGGCGGTTGCTAGTCGATCCCTGAACAAAGCCAGCGATTTTGCCAAGGAACTGGGAATTCCAAATGCCTATGGAAGTTACGAAGAGTTATTAGCGGACCCAGAAATTGACGCCGTTTACATTCCCCTCCCAAATCATTTACATAAACCATGGACCATTCAAGCTGCACAATCCGGCAAGCATATTTTATGTGAAAAACCCATTGCCCTTGATGCTGATGAAGCAAAGGAAATGGTCGCTGTCTGTGAAAAGGAAAATGTGCTATTAGCTGAAGCTTATATGTACCGGCATCAGCCTCGATATGAGGAAATTAAAAAGCGAATAAAAGCGGGCGAAATCGGGGCCATACGAGGGATTCATGGCGTCTTTACGTTTAATAATGCAACAGATTATGAAAATATCCGTTATACGAAGGAATGGGGTGGCGGTTCGATCTATGATGTTGGCTGTTATCCGATCAGTGCCGCGAGATTATTATTAGATGAAGAACCAACCGCTGTCACCACACATGCCTTTTTCTCACCGGAACATGGTGGAGTGGATATGATGGCTTCAGGACTAATGGAATTCTCTAACGGTGTCGCTTTAACGTTTGATTGTTCTATGTGGGCCGCTGGCCGTAATGAGCTTGAAATTCTCGGATCTGAGGGAAGAATCGTTTTGAATAACGCCTTTCTGGGGGATCAGACGTATCAGATTATCAAAGGCGATAAAATCGAAACGATTCAACAAGAAAATAAAAATCCCTATGCATTACAAGCAGACGCATTTGCTGAATCTGCATTAGAAGGGAAACCACTAAAATTTTCGTATGAAAACCTTATCAATGGAATAAAATCTGTTAAGGCAGCACTAGATTCCGCTGAGAAAAATGAAAGAATGATTTTGTTATAGAAAGGGAGACAATTTTATGAAAAATATTCGTGTCAAAGGGATGGACAAAGAAATATCCAGTTTAGTAATGGGATCAGACTATTTCGCTCCTGAAAAAATCGAACAAGTTACTGAGATTTTAAATGACTATCTTGAAATCGGTGGCAATACGATTGATACCGCCTTTATCTATGCAGGGGGAAAAAGTGAAGAAGCGATTGGGATTTGGATGGAAGAAAATAAACGGCACGATGATGTGATCATTCTAACAAAAGGTGGCCATCCTAATGCGAAAGGACCACAAATCAATAAGCAAGCGATTGATAATGAATTGAAGATCAGTTTAGAGAGATTGCGTACGGATTATGTTGAATTGTATGCCCTTCATCGTGATGATCCAAATGTACCGGTTGGGGAGATTTTAGAAATTTTGAATGCTCATGTAGAAGCAGGTCGCATCGGAGCCTTCGGCGGATCGAATTGGTCTTTCGAACGTCTACAAGAAGCTAATGAGTATGCCGAAAAACATGGGTTAGTTGGCTTTAGCTTTAGTAGTCCTAATCTTAGTTTAGCTAAAGCACAGGAACCTTATTGGGCTGGCTGTGTTTCTGTAGATGATGAAATCATGTCATGGCACGAGAATACCCATATGCCGCTATTCTCATGGTCATCTCAAGCACGTGGATTTTTCACTGGCCGTTTTACACCGGAAGACCGCTCCAATGAAGATTTAGTTCGTGTTTTCTATAATGATGAAAACTGGGAGCGTTATCGTCGTGCTGAACAACTCGCCAAGGAAAAAGGGGTGGAAACGATTCAAATCAGCCTTGCCTATGTATTGAATCAAGCCTTCCCAACAGCCGCTATTATTGGACCGCAAAACAGGGAGGAAATGCTATCCTGTCGTCAAGCTGCTGATATCCATCTGACAGAGGACGAAATTCAATGGCTTGACTTAAGAAAATAACGATGTTAGTAAACTAAAAACCGTTGAGCAGTTTCAACGGTTTTTTCTTGGCTTTGCTTTTTGATCTGCGGCTTTCCATTCGATATGAACGGGATGCCATTTTCCATTTTCGAAATACCAATCTGTTTCAACGACCCCAAGTCCATCGGCATGATAGGCGCCGCTAATCTGCCGATATCCTTTAAGTCCGTAACCATTTTTCCCCTTTATTTTGATCACTTCAAAAAAAGCAATAGGATCAATCATTAATTCCGTTGGTTCATTGAGCTGGCCATTTTTTTGATATAAGCCCATCGAAATATAATCCTTCCTTCTATTCCATAAATCCAGAATAATCGGTTTCTCTATTCCCGGAATCTTGATGACAGCGACAAAATCTTGGTCAAAATAGCCTTGGATCGTAAGTGGCGTTGGCAGAGGAATTTCTTTTATCTTCCCTCCTTTTGCCGTATGCAAAGCGTAATTATAGAGACCACCACTTCCTCCGGTTGCACTAGAATACAATATATCCTTCACGCCGTCATGATTGAGATCTGCAAAATCCAGCTTCGGTTCATAGCCACCTTCATAATCAATTTTTAGCTTTTGACCTCCAGATGTCATAATTTCGGCCCAGACTTTTTGGTAGTATGGAGAATCTCCTTTGAATGGAATGCCATACACCATAATTTCATCCGCTTTTCCGTCCCCTGTCACATCATGTTTATATTCTAAAATAGCCCTCCCCTGCTCCGCCGCTACAGTCGGAATGGCAAAAGAAAGAATGACAACAAACACAACTGAAACAAGTGCCATTTGCTTTTTCAAAAAAATCCCTCCAAACAGTGGGTCATATTAATAGATTTCCCTGTTTGGATAGATTTATGAAAAGTCATTTAATCATTCAAGAGATTCTTACCTTTATCATCCAACTGGGCGTATACAAGCAGACTTTTTCAATGTCCCAGAAATGAAATCATGATATGGAAATTCCCTTTATCCGAATGTCAGAAAAGGGATCCGCTCAAACGAATCCCTTACTTTTTTCGATCTTACTTACTCCATAATTCCACTGTATTTTGAATAATCGTTGTATATTCCTTTTCGGCCTCTTCCACTCCTGCTTTATCGAGATCTTTCATAAATGTATCCCACACATCATCATAGTCTTCTGGATCTGCCAGGATGGCTTCTGGAATCCGTTTAAATGTCACATCTAACATTCTTTGATTTTTCACTTCGAGGTCTGAACCACCTGGAATGGGAATATTGTAAGCTGCTCCCCACGGCTTGACTTCAAATTCATCCATTTGTGGATATAAATCCTTCCATAATTCCACACCATACGCTTTTAGTACTTCTTTTTCTACGTCGGTTTGATTTTCGATTTGTTGTTCACGTGTAGCTACCGTAAACGTTTGGCCCGTTGAATCTAACACACCATCGCCATATCGTGGGGCAAAGCGTTGGAAGTTATACCCAATTCCCGTTTCCTTCGCAAAGTCTTTATTATTATTGCGGTACTCCCACACCTCTTCGGGAATCACACGTTTTCCATCCACAATCTCATAATGTTCACCTTCGAGACCCCAGTTTAGCATGATCTGTGTTTCTTCCGCTACCAAATAATCAAGGAACTGAATCGCACGAACTGGATCATCACAATCAACGGAAATCCCGATTCCCCAACCCGCTTGAAAACCTGGACTTTGGTAAACATGAGATTGATATTCTTCACTTAAAGTGATTGGATACATGCCATACATTCTGTCATGCTTACCTGCTTCTCGTAAAGCATTTTGTGCTTCGCCTACCATATAATCAGGGGCAATGGTAGCAAGTGCTCGACCAGTGGAAAGTTTGGCTAGCCATTGATCATTTTTTTGCACAAAAGATTCAGTATCTAATAATCCCTCGGCATTCATATGGTTGTACCAACGGAATACTTCCTTTTCAATTGGACGACGATAATGTAATGTTGCTTCATATGTTTTAGGGTCCACATAATACTCCCCATCATCCCCAGCCCCCGTCATCATAAAGCCACTGTTAAGAGTGGATGCTTGAAAACGCCATCCATCTGATTGCAGGGTTAATGGAATTGTTGGTTGTCCATCAATTTCCGGGTGTAATTTATAATATTCTTTCAGCGCTTTTTCTAAATCTTCCAATGTCTTTAATTCCGGATAATCTAACTCCTTCACCACCGCATGTTGTACAAGCGCTCCATAGCCAGGATACATCGCTTGGTTATCCACTGCGGCGTTTGGAATAATATAAATGGATGGATCATCCTTGCTCCATTTCAAGCGATTCATATTATCTCCAATCATTTTCTTTAGGTTTGGAGCATGTTCTTCAATCAGATCGGAAAGATCAATTAATGCCCCAGCATCTACTAATGTCCCCGCTTCTCCCTTTGGTAAAATCATATCCGGGTATTCTCCACTCGCCGCCATTAAGGCAATTTTTTGTTGCCCGCCATCAATATCAAACTCCGGCTTCAAGGTGACACCTGTATCTTCCTTCACTTTTTGGCCAATCGGACTCTCCATTTTTTCCCAATCAGCATTCGCATCCGAGTCAAAGACGGTTAAGGTGATGTCGCCATTGTCATCCCCTGTTGCTCCGTCCGTTTTCTTGGCAGTTCCTTTCTCTGAACTTTGACAGGCAGTCATAACGATCATGAAAGTCGCAATAAGCAATACAGCAAGAAGCTTTTTAAATGATTGCATCCCTTTTTCCTCCCCTTTTATTTTGTATCAACAGATAAGCCTGTTATTACCAAATTCATCACTGCTTAACGGCCCCTAATGTCATGCCTTGGATAAAATAGCGTTGTAAAAATGGGTACACCAACACAATCGGAATCACGGTGACCATCGTAATCGCCATTTTAATCGAATCTGGTGACACCATTTGCGATTGTTGAGCCGCATTGGGACGCATTTGATTGGCATCCGTATTTCCACCCATCGTGGTATTTTCAAGAATTTTCATCAATTCATATTGTAGTGTCGTTAAGTTTTCATTCATGCTGTTATATAAATACGTATCAAACCAACTATTCCATTGCCCTACCGCAACAAATAACGCAATGGTCGCTAAAACCGGTTTACATAAGGGTAAAATAATTCGGTAAAAAATCGTAAAGTCATTAGCCCCATCCATTTTCGCCGATTCCTGGAGAGAAAATGGTAATCCATCCATAAACGAACGAATGATAATGATATTGAAAGCACTGACTAATCCGGGCAAAATATACACCCAAAATGTATTCATAAGCTGTAAATCACGGATTAACATATATCCAGGAATTAACCCTCCCGAAAAATACATCGTTAAAACAATCACAGTTGAAACGAACCGTCTTCCCTGAAAATCAGTTCGACTTAATGTAAAAGCGACCATCGCTTGGATAAACACTCCCAATAAGGTTCCTACGACTGTACGAAGCACAGAATTACCAAAACCCGTTACTAAGTTGTCGTATTTAGCGATTTCTAAATAATTATTAAATGTAAATTCTCGTGGCCATATATAAATCCCACCCCGAATTGTATCGGTTGATTCATTTAGAGAAATCGCCAAAACATTTAAAAAGGGATATAGAGTTACAACCATTACAATGATTAAAAATGTATAGTTGAGAATATCGAATAGATAATCCTTATACGTTGATTTATTTAACACTCTTTTTGTTGCCATGAACTTCCCTCCCTACATGACACTTTGATTGGAGTAGCGCTTAAATATGCCGTTCGCAAGGAATAACAGGAAAATACTTACAACCGAATTGAAGATCCCGATGGCTGTGCCATAAGAAAATTGGCCTAACCCAATCCCATAATTAAGCGCATACAATTCTAGCACTTCGGAATAATCCACAACGAGCGAATTCCCTAACAGCATTTGTTTTTCAAAGCCAATACTGACTAAATGCCCTATATTCAATATCAACACCACTAAAATGGTCGGGCGAATTCCCGGTAAAGTAATATGCCACATTTGCCTTAATCTGCTTGCGCCATCCACTTTTGCTGCTTCATAAAGTTGGGAATCAAGACCGGCAATCGCCGCCAAAAAGATAATTGCATTCCACCCCATCTCCTTCCATAAATCCGCTGCTGTCACGATCCCCCAAAACCATGATCCTTCTGCCATAAATTGGAAGGGTTTATCAATAAAGCCAAATTTTAAAAGCAGATCATTCACGATCCCACCATCTGTTGAGAGCATTTTTGTCACAATTCCGGCTACCACAACCCATGAAACAAAGTGAGGTAAATACGTAATCGTTTGGACGGTGCGCTTAAATAGACTATGGCGGACCTCATTTAACAAAACGGCAAATATAATCGGAACAACAAACCCAATCGTCAAACCGAGTAAGCTCATTGCTAATGTATTTCTTAGCGCTAAATAAAATCGTTCATCACTTAATAAAGCAATAAAATGTTTCAGTCCCACCCATTCTTGTTCGAAAAAAGAACGACCAGGCCGAAAGTTTTGAAAAGCCATTGTCCATCCCCATACAGGGAGATAATTAAACACAAATACCCATAATACGAAGGGCAGTGACATCATATATAATATTTTTTGCGAATAAAACGTCTTCCAGAAATGTTGGCTTTTTGTTTTTGGCTTTTTAGGACTGAAATTTGAATGCGCTTTCCTCTTTACCGTCTCCATCTAACCCCCTCCTAATCGGTAACTTCATTTTAACGTGTAGGTAAAGCGAAAAATACCACCATAATTAAAGTGAAAATCATATAAAAATGTAAGATCGATTTTGCGGAGAAAAAGAAAAGAGAAATAACCATCCGCAAATGATTATTTCTCTATCGCCTTCTTTTTTCGATATTCTGACGGTGAAATCCCAACATACTTCTTAAATTTACTATGAAAATAATCAACATTGGCATAGCCAATTCTTTCGGCTACTTGATAAACCTTTAAATCTTGTAATAATAATTTTTTACTGTTTTCAATCCTCACTTTATCTAAATACGTATTAAAATATTGGCCTGTGGAATCTTTAAATAATTGGCCTAAATAGCCCCGATGATAGTGAAGTGTTTCTGCTAGAGTGTCAAGTTTAATATTGGAATGATAGTGTCTTTCAATTAAGTGAATCATTTTTTTCACAATCAAGTCAGAATCTTCCCGATCGATCTGTTCCATGATTTCTACCAATATAGAATTGACATGAATTAAGAGTCGGTCGATAGTGGGTTGCTTTTCAATTTCCATTACTTTTTCCATTAGGTTTGTGAGTTCTTTATAATCCGACATCCATTTATTGATCAGAGTGGAAACCAAATGAATATAATTCTTTTTGATCGATTCTTCAGTTGGATTTTCATGTGTCCACTGCTCTCCCATTTCTAGACAAATATCTTTAACAGCCTGCTGATCTCCTAACTCAATCATGTAAATTAATTTCTCCATTTGCGTTTCCGAAGATTTTCCTTGCTCTTTTTTATTTCCTTTGACTAAAAAAATCGGTTTTGATTGTGAAGTTAAGATTTGTTGTTCATCGTAAAAAAATTTATTGGCAAGCAGTTGCTCAGCTATTTGATAGACTGTAGGCAATTCTTCTATCCTTTCAACTGGATCAGTCAATGCCGCAGCAAATGGCTCTGACATGGGAAACATCCTTTGGAGCTTTTCATATATAACATTCGGTTGATGGGAAAGAAAAAACTGCCCATTCGATGCAATGACTAAACGTCGTTGATGAGTACATACAATCACGGAATCATCCTTTTTAAAATAGGCTTTTAATTGTTGTTTTCTATTTGCTAACTCTAGATCGTTGTCTAAAGTAATGAATAGAAGACGATAATGAGACCATCCCAGTTTCCGGAAAAATTCAGTCACCTGCGCATCTACATTCCCTCTTAAGAGGCTTTCTAGCATCCTCTCTTTGTTTTCAGCTTCTAACTTATCTTTCATCTGTCTATAGTCGCGTTCTTGCTCCCATTTCAACTTTAGTTTATCTAAATAGTCCATCAACTCTTCTTCTACGATTGGTTTTAATAAATAGCCCTCTACACCAAAAGAAATAGCCCGTTTCGCGTATTCGAATTCTGCATACCCACTTAAGATAATAAAATCTACAGATGGATCCCTTTTTCTTATTCTTTCCATTAATTCAATTCCTGTCATTCCAGGCATTTTGATATCGACAATCATAAGATCGGGTACCAACCTTTCATGCTTATGGAGCGCCTCTACACCATTTTCTGCCGTTTCTACCTGGCTAATCATATATTCTTCCCACGGAATAAGAGCCGCCAAACCTTCTCGAATGGTTGGCTCATCATCGACAATCAATACTTTAAACAATTCCATTCCCCCCTTCAATCGGGATTAAAAATGATATTGTCGTCCCTTTCCCTAATACACTTTCAATTGTCAAACCAGCTGAATGACTATACGTTAGTTGTAATCGTTGATGTACGTTTCGCAGACCAATGCGAATACCTTCTTTTTCCTCATTCTCCGCTAACATTTGTTTGATTTCTTTCAATTTATCCTCACTAATCCCTTTACCACTATCCGTGACTGCAATATAGATTCCAGTGGAAGTCCATTTGCTGATGACTGATATCACTCCCCCTTTAGCTACATCTTCAATTCCATGAACAACTGCGTTCTCAACAAGTGGCTGAATGATGAATGGTGGTATTTTCAAGTCATTCGTTCGTGGATCAATATGAAGCTCGTAATCAATTCGCTCCCTATAGCGGAATTTTTGAATTTCAAGATAGGATTGGATCACGCCAATTTCACTGCTTAGCTTGACTTTACTTGTCCCAACTTCAATACTATTGCGCATCAATTTTCCAAGTAATTTCACAACTTGAGCGATTTCCCTTTCGCCATTCAAACTAGCCCTCATTCGTATCGATTCAAGTGCATTAAATAAAAAATGCGGATTAATCTGACTGGCCATCATTTTAAACTTGATATGATTTTGTTTTTGTTCCAGCAAACTTTTCTGTTTATTCGATTCTTCTATCTCTCGGAGGAGTTGTTTCGTATTCGTCGCCATAGCATTTAATTGTTTAGAGAGTTGGCCGATTTCGTCTTTTCCATCTACCAATATCGCATGATCAAAATTTCCCTTACCCACTTCATGAATCTGTTCGCTCAAAATCAATATTCGCTGTGATAACCATTTGGAGAAATAGTAGATTAAACATAAAGCAATAATCACGCTAATGGTGACAACGAACAGCCCCATTCTGCCGAATCGATTGGCATTTTCGACGATCTCTTGGTTCGGGATAACAGAAACAACCTTCAGTCCATTCGAACTATGATCCGGGTGTATCTCTTCTAAAAAAATATAGGATGGTTCTCCATTCACCTTTCCACGGAACGCTCCTATTTGCTCTTCTAGCATTTGTTTGGATTCAATCATTTTACTAAAGGATTTTGTTGTAAACTCAGGATCATTCGTTGCAATAATATTATTTTTATCATCGATGATCATCATGGGGGATGATTCCTGTGATAATATCAAATTTAAATGATCCGTATTGACGGTTATAACCAACATTCCATATGTTTTAAAGTCTAAAAAATCAATCCGTCGAACAAAACTGAGATATTTTCTATTTTGTTTCGTTTCATCTTCTATATATGTCCAAGAAGCCAATCCTTTGCCCTTTTTTCCATTGATATACCAAACAGATTGGCTTACTTGTTCAGAGGACGGAATGATTTGCCAGTTGTTTAATAGAGTAGGATTTTCCATATAAAAACGAATACTGGAAATTTCATGGGGGTATGTATTTAAATAGTGATCAAAGGTGGAATAGTTTTTATAGGCTGCTACGACATCATACGTATACTGATATTCTGTATTGACAATTTCCTTTAATCGCTGATCATATAAAATATTATTCGATAAATACAATGGGATTTTCAATGTTTCCAAGGTTCTTTTTTTGACACGATCAAGATTAGCCGTCTCTTGTTTGACAGCGTCTGTAAGAGCCAATTGCTTTAGTTCGTTTGTTAGGAAACCCCCTACGATTAAAACTGGTACAAAAACAACGAGTACAAAAGAAAAAAATAACTTATTTCGCAACTTCATGTCATTTAGCATCTTTTTAATCGATAAAAATATCATCGCACTTCCTCACATTTCGTTGTTGTCTAATCACGGTTTCTTGCCTGTTTTTTCATGATGAATGAACGGGAATTGTCTATTATGCTCCTAAATATGAAACCCCCGCAGATGATAACGCTGTCACTAAACATTCCTTACATCTCCTTTGAGACAAGTGTAATCCATTTTACATAAAAAAGTAATAACGTTTACCTTTCTTTTCAAAATCGATCGGTTAATTAAGAATCAGCCAAACACCTAAAGAAAGTTTATGGTGTAAGCGATATAATAAGAATAAGCTTAATTGTTCGAAAGGAATGAAATAGATATGGGGTATGTCGAGGATTTAAGAAAAATAGTGGGACATCGGCCATTAATACTCACAGGCTCTGTTGTGATCGTGTTGAATAAGCAAAATAATGTTCTTTTACAGCAACGCAAATATCCGTATGGTGTTTGGGGATTGCCTGGCGGGTTAATGGAATTAGGCGAATCTACAGAAGAATGTGCACGGAGAGAGGTTTGGGAAGAAACAGGACTCACGATTGGGGAGTTAGAATTGATTAGCGTTTCCTCTGGGAAAAACCATTACGTCAAAGCACAAAATGGCGATGAGTTTTATGTCGTAACAATCGTATATATGACAAAGGATATCGTTCAGGGAAAGCCTCAAGTCCATGACGACGAGTCCCTGCAAATAAAGTATTTCCCCCTCCATCAACTACCTGATAATATGGTCGGCAGTCATCGAAAAGCCATTCACAATTATCTTGAACTCACTTGAAGGGATGAGGGCAATTCAATCATTACAAAATAATAGATTGAATTGCCCTTTTTTAATTCTGCATTTGTTCTAATATTTGCTTAAATTCTGCCATACCAGGTAATTCTTCGCTCTCAATAAGATTTGATGCGTAGAGGAATTTTAGTGGAAGTAACATCTCATAAATGGACTCTGAAACCAAAATTTTATTCGGAACTGTATTACGATTTTGCAAAAACTTTAAAAAAGCTCGCTGGCACTGTTCCACCCTGTTTCCACCGGCTTGCATCTCTTGAAATAAAACCATGCCACTTTCTTGATCGATCGCCACACTCAAATTAGGAAAATAAGGACGTTCTCCTTCCAGTTCTTGAATCGGCATATTAACGGGAAAGAAATCAAACTCGACGCTTCCCTGATCTTGTTTATATTTAGATAAACGTTTGACATCCAGCTCTGAAAGGTAGGAAGGATGTCCCTCATCACTTGTCACATCCCAATTAAAAATCGAGGAGGTGACATACTCCGTTACCCAGTCTATTTCCCCGTTTGCATTTTCTTTTGGGGTTCGTGCTAACCATGCTCCTTGCCCTGTTTCATCTAGAGAAAATTTCTGTTCTTTAATATCTTCAACTAAATAAGGCAATTGCTCCAACGCCAATAAGAGGAATCTAGCTTCTTCGTGATCAATCATCCATGGGAAAAAGCCTGGTTGATAACTGCGAAATTCTGGCCACTGATTCTTCCCTCTAAACGATACAGTGGTTGCTTTAATTAATTCATAATCCGCTTTTTCAAGTTCATCGCGATTCACAAATGACACTAAAACAGCTCTTTGTTTCTGTGAAAGTTCAAACGCACTCTCGTTTCCTTGATTTAATAATTGTAACAAAGATTCAAAGCCTTCCTTCCCAATATATACGGCAAGTCCGTATAGTTCATGGGCATTCCCAAGTACACTGCAAAACAACTGTTTTTTTGTGATTGGGTCTGTAATAATAAAGATATCGTCACCCTCTAATCTGTTCCAAGGGGCTAATTTATTAAAATCTTTTGCTGCCATAAGCAAACGTGACCAATCAAACTCCAGTTCATTTTTTTCTTCCAATAGCCAAATGGATAATTCCTCATTTATATAATCCGTTAAAGCCTGTGAATTCATTGTTTCTTCAGGAGAAACGCCATCAAGGTACAATCCTCGACTATCTTCTTCTGGCGCTTCTCTCATCGCCTTCACACAATTAGGATAGGTCATTCCTTTTTCAGATGCTAACACTTTTTCCAAAACAATTTCATGATTCCAATCGTCACCAAAATCATAAGTATAAACTGCACGATCCTTCTCTTTTACAAAGAAATCTGAGAGCACAGTTTCCTCTTCATCGTACAAAGGTGAAAAAAGACCATATTCGTCCATCATTCCGATTTCAATTGGCTCAACACCCTTCCCATTGGACTTTGTCATCCTATATGTGTGTAAATGGTAATCCCCCCATTCAAAAGCTATTTGTAAAATTTCGTGAAAATCTAAAAAGGTCATATTGGAATCTACCTGTAATCGCCGCCAAATAGGAGGGCGAAACCCAAGCAATTGTATTTTAAATTGATAAATCAAACCGTCACCTCATCATGCTTTTCTTTTTAGTGTAAATGATTCATGAGGAATTTTCTAGACATTCACCGTCCTTTAGCCCTTTGGCTATTCAATATCCATGAAAAACTACCCTTATCAACTTGAAGGGTAATTTTTCATCAAAAATCGTTACGTAGTTCTCTTTCCGGAGTTTTTCTACTTCGTCGGTAATCGTACCTGGATTCCAACGCCAATTTTAACACCTCTTACCAAACCACTTTCCCTTATTTTCACAAACGAAACTGTTTCACTAATTTATTTAGATCCTCTGCCATTATTTCCAACTCTTCAGAGCTGTTTGCGACCTCGTCCATCGAACTACTAATTTGTTGGGAGGATGCTGACGTTTGCTCCACACCTGCAGCTGATTCCTCTGAAATGGCTGCGATATCGCCAATAGAGTGATTCATTTTTTCACTAATTGATGTAATAGTGGCTAAATTCTCTGAAACCACCTTTATTCGATCCACCATTCCCATGACGGTACGATTGATTTCAGCAAATGTTTCACTTGTCGAATTGATTTGCTTCGTTCCCAACTCCACTTCTTCATATCCTTTATTAAGGGAAGTCTTGACTATTTTTGTTTCATTTAAAATATCCTCTACAAAACTTGTAATATCCCCAACAGAATTAGCAACTTGTTCAGCAAGTTTTTTTACTTCTGTTGCTACCACTGCAAAACCTTTTCCCTGTTCTCCTGCTCGTGCCGCTTCAATCGCGGCATTCAGTGCCAATAAATTAGTTTGTGCAGCAATATCTTCAATAACTGAAACGAGTTTTGCGATTTCTTGTGATTTTATATCTAATCCATCCACTTTTTGAACTGCGTTATGGACAATTTGATCAATCTTTTTCATTTGTTGATTAGAGGAATCCATTAATTGCGTGCCATTTTCAGTCATTTTCAGAACTTCTTTGGAGACTCGTTCTATTTGCTTTCCATTTGCATTTGCTTCATTCACAATAGCTGAAAATGTGGATATACCAGAGGCAAGATCACTTGTATTTGTAGCCTGAGTTTCCGACCCGATTGCGAGTTCTTGCATGGTTGAGGCAATTTGTTGGGATCCTTCTTTCACTTCATTCGCTGATTGTGTTAATTCTTCACTTTGGCTTGTCACGCTTTCCGAGACGGCATTAATCTTGATAAGTAAATCACGGTTGCTTTGTTGCATTTCATTTGCCGCTTGCACAAGCTGACCTACTTCATCATTAGAATGTAGGATTAAAGGGTCGTGGTTAAGATTACCGGCCGCGATTGATTTCATCCTTTCCTTTATCTCTTTAATTGGTTTTGCAATGAGATGGGAAGTAATCAATGCAACAGCAACGCTGACGAATGTAATTAGAATAATTACAGACATAGATACAACTAAATTTCTTTCTCCATTTGTCATAATGCTCTTTCCATTTTCTTCTATTTGGTTTTCTCGATTTGCTGCCAACTCCTCATAACCCTCCATAATTTCCCTTGCAACAACAGCTGCTTCAGAGAGATTTTCTTTCGCCATTTCTTCGTTACCTTTATCATATTCACTAAAAACATTGGTCAAAATAAAGTTTTGCCATTCGTTTGTTCGTTTCACAAGATCCTCAAATTCTTCCGCTCCACCTTCTTCTTTAATTATTTCTTCATATTCCTTCCCTTTTTCCGTGTATAAGTCAAAGCGTTCTTTAAAATCTTGATCCCCAAATAACACATATCCACGGACAGTAGCGATTCGATTAGCCATTACGGTGGCTAATTGTTCATCAGCAATCAATATTTTCATTTCTTCGTCTAAAATTTTACTTGTGTTTTGATTTGTCGATTTGACGGAATAGAAGTTATATATCCCGAAACAGACTAATAGAATAATAATCAAAGAAAAACCGAAAAGCATTTTCGCTTTTATACTTTTGAATTTAATCATACTTTTCAAAACTCAGTCACCTCATTTTATAATTTTCTAAGTTTCATTCCACTTTTATATTGTGTACATTTTCACATTAGGCCCCTCCCTAACATTGGTTGTGATTTTATTTGTAAAAATCACAAAAAAACAGCCCCCTTTTCATGACCATTTTACCGGGGCCTATCAGCCGATATCCAATTCTTTTATCATAGGATTTTTTTACCAATTACCATGAAATATTACTACAAAAATCGACAAAGTACAACAATAATCTATCCGTATCCTTTACTAAATAGGTGAAATGAACTAAGGTGATTTAAAGCGCTAGGAAAGTAAGTATTCAATGAAGGGGATGATTTAAAGCAAATGTCGCGAGAAAAGCGAAGTCGGAAAGCCGAATTTCTGTCATTTGTGAGGTTATGAACTTGATGCTTGTTGCCCTAAATTCCGGGAAAACTTTGATTCGGCCTATTCATTCTTACTCACTAACTTGGTTTGTAATTTGCCTCCACAAGTTATCATGAAGTAAGGTAAGATCCAAATTTATCATACAGTTAATTTCTTTACTATTTTTTAAAAACCAAGTAAAGAACTTAAGATCTTTTATGACTTCGCAGAAAGAGATGGGGTGAAATTGCTTTTGTGCATGATATTGTATGTATTGGATTAGGGTTTCCTCGCGAATGAAGGATAAATATAGAAGATCCGTATGCTCATATAAAAAATGAAAGATTCTATCCAATGATTCCTGTTTTGCTGTGGGGATTCCCAAATCATCGACTTTGAATTGTGATTGTAAAACATCAAACCTTGATAGCTCTTGTAATCTCATTCTTTACACTCCTATGTTTATATGTTCGAACCAGTGAATTTTATACACGTAAAACTAAATATACATATTTTTCCATATAGTATAACACTATATATCATACGATAAGCTTATTTACTTTTCAACGTTCAACTCATTTTCATTGAAACCAAAGATACTATTTTACAACAAAAAATGGAGGAGATTGGTAGAATTACTACGAATCTTCTCCATTTTTTGAAGGTCCTTTTTAGCGTTTAATGTCAATAGTTCCACCTAAATGGGGTTGAGCTACATGTTGAATGGCAGAAACATTGGTCGATTGCATCAATGTTTTCAGTGCCTCTCCTTGTTGTCCCATCATTTCCATCGATTTTTTTGCGATCAAAATCGAGGACTGTTGCTTAAGCTGTGTCTGATTCAAAGCCATTGAAAGGCCGGCAATATCCACTTCCTCTCCTCCTTTCTAACTTTTAATATTTTTTAACCTAAGACATTAGCGAACGAAATTTTCTCCCAGCACACTGGCTTCCTTATAAGTTTGTTGGACATACTCTGTGATTTTTTCCTGTTCATCACTGAGCTGTGTCAAGGTTGCATGCAGTTCTTCCACAGCTGCAGTGCTTTCTTCCACGATGGAGGCAAAGTCATTGGTGTGTGCTTGAATCGTCTCACTATTATCCGCAACCACTTCCACTTCTTGTAAAAGTTGCTCCAGTTTTCTTTGTAAATCATTCATGGCGCCCGTAATTTCTTTAAAAGCGATATCGGATTCATTCGTTAATTCAACTTGAGTATGAAGTTGCTTCATCCCATCATGTAATTTTGTTACAGCCATTTCATTCGAGTGATTGACAGCATCTAAATTAGCATCAATTTTTTCTAAAGTGTTGTCCGTTAAACCAGCAAGCTTGCGAATTTCTTCGGCTACAACCGCAAACCCTTTTCCATGTTCCCCTGCTCTTGCTGCTTCTATGGAAGCATTTAAAGATAGCATATTGGTTTGCACGGTAATTTCCCGAATCGATTCGGCAAAGGTATTGGTTTCCGCAATTTTTTCTGTCAAGTCCTGAAAAGTGGCCATTAACTCATTGAAAAAATGGGAAAAGGCATCGAATTGTTCCTTCATCATCTTCATTTTTTCAATTCCAGCACTTGCCTTTGCCCCACCTGCATCCGCTTCTACAACTAGCACCTTTACATTCTCTTGCATTTTTTTGACCGAAACGTTGGTATCCTCTGTCGTCCCGGCGATTTCTACAATATGGTCAGCTTGACTTTGACTCCCCGTACTTACTTCTTCCAAAGCGGTCAGCATTTCCTTTTGTGAAGCCAGAGAATGATTGGAATTCTCTTGTATTTGTCGTAAATTCACGGTAATCATGTTGAATGCTTGATTTAACTTCGTTGCCAAGTTTTCTTCCAATTTCATTTTCTCTTCGGCATCTGCTACTAACACTTCCAACTGCTTTGATAGACGCCTACTTTGATGAACCGTTGCTGCGAACATGACGGAAGCTAAAAAGTGAATTAATAGTAAATTCCCAGTTTGCGTATCAGTCATCTGGAATTGAGAAATTCCGATCGCGACTGAGCTAATCAAATACCCATAAATAAAGACACCATAAGAACCTGGTATACTTGCAAATATCAGCACTAGAAAGGATAAAGCAATTGTGGCTATACTTACCCCAGCTAGCAAGATCGTCCCCAGCACCATAGCAGAAATTAAGGTGATCACGATATAAGGGAAAATCCGTTTGATTCCTTCAACCCGCTTACTTAAGAAAAACAAACCAATCAGTAGAACCAAAGGAATGGCAAGCGATAAAAGGATCGCGACATAAGTTTCCATAAATATTTGCCCGATCAGGCCTACTCCTAATATTAACCCACAGGCAAGGCCCATGATCGTATTTTTCCTATTGTGATCTGCGATACGTATCTGTTCTAAGTTCATCTAATCGTCCCTCTCGGAAATTTGAATCTTTCTACAGATTATATCGTCCCAGAGAATGATTTGTTTAGGTACGGAAAGTTAAAAAACACTTCCAACGCCTAAAGGCGCCACGTCCTCTCGTCTTCGTTAGATGCTCTGCGGTTTCCTACATCCAAACACACTTTGGATCTACGTTTTGCCGCTTCTTCCGCGATTTCGTACACCCAAATACACTTTAGATCTACGTTTTGGATCTTCCTCCGCAATTTCGTATATCCAAACACACTTTGGATCTACGTTTTGCCGCTTCTTCCGCGATTTCGTACACCCAAATACACTTTAGATCTACGTTTTGGATCTTCCTCCGCAATTTCGTATATCCAAATACACTTTGGATCTACGTTTTGCTACTCCCTCCGCGATTTCGTACACCCAAATACACTTTAGATCTACGTTTTGGATCTTCCTCCGCAATTTCGTATATCCAAATACACTTTGGATCTACGTTTTGCTACTCCCTCCGCGATTTCGTACATCCAAACACAATTTGGATCTACGTTTTGCCACTTCCTCCGCAATTTCGTATATCCAAACACGCTTTGGATCTACATTTTGGATCTTCCTCCGCGATTTCGTACACCCAAATACACTTTGGATCTACGTTTTGCTACTCCCTCCGCGATTTCGTACATCCAAACACGCTTTGAATCTACGTTTTGCTACTCCCTCCGCGATTTCGTATATCCAAACACACTTTGAATCTACGTTTTGCCACTTCCTCCGTGATTTCGTACATCCAAACACACTTTGGATCTACGTTTTGCCACTCCCTCCGCGATTTCGTACATCCAAACACGCTTTGAATCTACGTTTTGCTACTCCCTCCGCGATTTCGTACATCCAAACACGCTTTGGATCTACATCTTGGCATTTCCTCCGCGGTTTCGTACATCCAAACACCTCTTCAATCTACATCTTCGCCGTTTTGTCCAATCCTGTTGGCTTCCGCCCTGGGGCAACGCCGTTTTGGCCAACGTCCTGTTGGCCTATGCTTCCTGATCATTCGTTTTTCTTTTTAATCGTTTCTCTAATTTTCTCATTTCCTTCCTCGACATAATCTCGATATTGTTTTCTCCCACTTTCTACACTTTCCCGATAAGCTTTAGTTCCAACGTCCACAGCATAGCGATATTTTTCCTTTCCATAATCCACAACCAATGAATAGAGAGGGGATGAAGCAGGATGGCCTATTTCATCAAATTTTTCCTTTAAATATTGTTGGGCTTTCTTCATTCGTTCTTTTTCTTGATAACTTTTCCTTTTCATGCTTTCTTTTGTCTCATAAGCGAGCTTTTTCTTTTCTTCCTTTGATTCATAGGCCTGTTGCTTTCCAGCCTCTTTCCACTCATACCATGCCTGTTGAATTTCTTGATATTGGGCTCTTAAATATTTTTTCAAATCCTGTTCTGAATCCACATACGTGAATTCGCCATTTCCGGCACTTGCCACTTCTTTTAATAACTTTTGCCCTTCGTTATCTACGTCAAAACCGATAATATTAACGACCGTTTCGATATCGGCCGACACTAAATCCTCGGCGGCTTTCACCGGGTCTCCTCCACACGTTTCAATGCCATCACTTACGACATAGACAATCACATCATCTGTGTTTTCTGGAATATCCTCTTTCACTGTTTCTAAGGCAAGACCAATCGGTGTCCAGCCCGCAGGTTTTACTTTTTCAAGAGCTTTCTTAAATTTTCCATCTTCAAAATTTCCATTATAAAAGTTCTCTGTACTTGTACAGGATAATTCTTTATCCGCGTCACTTCCCGACCCCTTATGACCATAAACTCGCATGGAGATCGTGGCGTTTTCTGGAATCTGTTCCGCAAACTCTAATACTGCCTCTTTTGCCGCATCCATGCGATTTTTATTCCCCACCATTGCCTTCATGCTTCCGCTAGCATCAATCAAAATCGCATAATGAGCCGTTTTGACATTCGGGGAGTCAATCGTTTCATCAGGGCGAACAACATCTACTTCTACTGAGGAATCAAAATGGAGGAAAGTCTCCAGCTCTTCGTGATAATCCTCTGTTAGTAAGTACTTGAGTTCTTCTAAGTATTCCGCCTCTGTCAGATCATCTGGTAATTTGTCGAGCGCCTCCTTCACTTTCGCCTCATCATAATCGTCTCCACTATAAATCCCGGGATAACGCAGCAATTCTTTTTCAAGCTCCGTTACATCCCGCCCAGGATTTTCGATTTCATAATACTGCACCTCTTTAGGCACATATTCCTCCGCTTCTGTTTGACCATCATTTTTCACAGCTTCCCCTTCATCCTTTGTAGCCACTTCTTCGGCAGAAACGTCCTTTTGAGGTTCCGCCGGTTCTGTATCCTTCCCCGCACATGCCGTCAATAATAAAAAGGCCAACAGCCAGACATAATAATATTTTTTCACAAGCTAAACTCCCTTTTTCATTGAATTCTGTCTGTATCATAACGAAAGTCATTATGTATAAAAAGTGGCTGAATCACTAGTTCTTTTTGGCTACGATAGAATCGGCATTTTTCCCGCAAAAAAATATCCATCCTTAAACCAAGGATGGATCACTGTTTTTTCTCCACACTCTTCTTTCGATCTATCTTTCTGGATAGTGTACGGGTTGCTCATGCACGACAGACCCGTCATTTTGGCGAATCCATGTGTCAAATTCCCGCGCTCCTGCCTGCAATTTAATGACACGCGCTCCTGTTGGAAAATAGTCATTGCGCTCATTGTCAATGTAACTTACATATTTCGTCGCACGGCCATAACAGAGTCGAATCCCATGGAGTGTACTACAAAAATCATTGGCATGGTCATGACCAACGAAGGTCCCCATCACATCGCCCATTTCCACCATCGCTGAAAAAAATCCTGAATTTAGCATTGGCGTATGACATTTTCCGTCTAATCGATGGCCGTAACAAATATGATGCTCCCAAGCCTCACTATATTCTGGTAACGGTATATGAAAAAAGGCAAGCGCTGGTAAAGGGATTCCTCCATTTTGTTCTGTCAATATCTGGGACGTTGAAACATACCAGTTAATCTGATCCCTCCGAATCCAATCATACCCACCAAATGGGGAATAATCGCCACTATCCAAAAAATATAGCGCAGCGGCCACCTCATCTTGATCATTCATAACCGTCAGTACATAGTTTCCCGCACCACTTACCCCCGGTGGATCCTCTTTCGCCACGCAATATTCATGCTCCAGTTGAACCCTATGCATTTGTTTTCTCGAAACACTCCCCTCGGAATCATGATTTCCAAAAACAGCGGCCCATAGAACTTGATGATCCTCAGCAACCGCCACTGCATGACGAAACGATTGGATCGGGTCTCTCGTTCTCGCACTCGCAATCACATCTCCGGAAAAAACAATGAGATCTGGTTGTTCCTCGCGAATCACCATCTCCATTAAACAACGTGTTTCCTTATCCAACTTAGGTGAATCAGGATCATGATCAAATTCATCGATAAACTCCACATCCGTAAACTGAACGATCGTAAATGTACCATCATCCCGGAACTTTAAGGTTTTATTCATCCTTTTCGCTCCCCTTTTTTATTTTTCATCTGTATCACTTCACCACCCATCTGAACTTTTCCTCCCTAACTAGGCAAAAAATAACCATCCAAGTAATTAGGATGGTTAAAAGGGTTTTAAGATCATTAAGATAATGATGATCAGGAAGAAGAGATTTTCAATATTTTCATAGAAACCTAGTTTTTTAGATAAGCGAAAATATGCTTCCGGTATTTCTTCTCCTTGATGTTGGTTGACAATTTCTTTAACGGGAACGGATAAAGGTTTTAAAACAAATGGCCCCATGGCAAGAGCAACAAAAAATAGAATCATGCTTACGATATACCAGCCCATTCGAAAAAGGTAAGGATGGATCATGCCCATTAGTAAACCGGTAATCAACAATAAGGTGCCACCTATCATAACGATAATATGGAGCTGATGTTTTATTTTATAAGCATGGCGCAATTCTGTCATCGTCTGGGCCGATTTCGGAATGAAGCTCAAGACAAACCCAGGTCCCATTCCAAGAATGGCCGAAAAGATGTGTATAAAAACAAGGATTGTGTAAATTGTATTCAACTAATATTCCTCATCTCTCACAAATAATGGGACTCCCCGTTACTCTTGGGAATCCTCGATATCTTCACTATTCACCATTATCGCAGCAACCTGGGTAAGACGTTGAAAGAAAAAATCTCCTGCTGGATGATCACTCAATCCCACCTCATCAAAAGCTTCTTTCATACATTTCAACCAATTTTCAGCACGAATCGGCGTTATTTCAAAGGGAAGATGGCGCCGTCTCATCGCGGGGGGACCATACACTTGGCTATATAAAGGAGGTCCTCCGAGAAACTGGGTAAGAAACATGCGCTGCTTCTCCATAATTTCCTCCATATCCCCTTCAAAAAGCGGGCTAATCACTGGGTTCGCATAAACCTTCGGATAAAAGGCTTGGACTAACTTCTCTACCATTTCCGCACCAATTTGGCTATACAACGTTTGTAAACGAGGTTCTGTCACTTCTATCCCTCCTGTGTACTTATATTTTATCATATCCGATCAATAGATAAATCAATGTGATTTATATCACAAAATTGCTTTTTATTATGCGAAATTTTTCCACAATAGCTGAGAAACCCGTTCAAAAGGAGAAGAAGTCCCTTTCGGGGTGAAGAAACCTATTATGTGCGGGGGAACCCATTCTTCGCCGGAGAGACCCATTTATCCCCCTTGAAACCCATTTTGCGCGAATGATACCCATTTTTTCCACTGGAAACCCATTCTTCACCGAAGAAACCCATTTATCCCCATGGAAACCCATTTCGGTCGGGAGAAACCCATTTTAAGGAGACGTTCCCATTAAAATCATATTTAAGATTTGGTTAAGGAGAGAAAGGTCAGTAATTTGAATGAAAAAATGGGGCATGATACGAGATAGATTTTCATTTGATGGAGGGAGGAATATATTAGGTGACTGAAAAAGGAAAAGTCCGGGGAGCAACTAATCACAAAAACTCAAAAGGTATAGGTAGGAAGGATAATACGGACAAACAAACTGTTAAGTCTGAGCAAATCCGTTATAAAAATGCGGACAAAATTTATGAGTGACAGTCATGTCTTGTTCTCATGATCCATTGATTCAAAATAACGAAGAGACTCTTATACCTACAAGGACAGTAACTCAAATTGCAAATGGTTACATCCAGGTAGATTGTAGCCATTTGATTTTTTTCTAATAAGTACTACGTGATCATACGCTTTTATTTGCTATAAACATAATGAAAATCGATTCGTGGCCGATTCGGTGCAACGATGCGTGAACAAGAAGAAGAATAAGAAATAGAAAAAGAAAAAGAATAACAACAATAACCATTTTTCGTAGTGGTGTTTTTATATGTAAGTAGGAATATTACAGGTGTCTAAATTTAAAATCATTCTGTATATACATAGTGTCGGGGGCAAAAGTTCAGAATTTCATCCTAGTGAAAAGCGGATACTATTTCATTTCCTGCTTGACAATCCTATCAGAATTTAATATATTATTCCTATCTTTTTTGTTGGAATTATGGAGGGCGAATATGAAACTATCAACGAAAATCACAGTTGGTTTGGTTTTGGGGATTATTTTTGGGATTATTCTAAATCTCTTTTTTCCACAATTTGTTCCAAAGCTTGATCAATATGTGTTAACACCAGTGGGCAAGGCCTTTTTAAATGTTATTCAGTTTGTTGTTGTACCGATCGTATTTACGTCATTGATTGTCGGTTTTTCCAGTATTGGTAATTCGGAAAAAGTAGGACGCTTGACGTGGAAATTAATATTTTTATATATTATGACGAACATTCTTGCACTCGTTATTGGTTTTGTGACTGCCTATATATTAAAACCGGGAAAAACGGTTGGTGATTTAGGCGAGGTAGCAGCTCAGGAGGCTCCGGAAGGACAAGGGATTATTGATTGGCTTGTTTCGATTATTCCTACCAATCCATTTGCCGCCTTTTCAACCGGTAATTTGTTGCAAATTATTTTTACAGCCATACTCTTTGTAATTGGGATTCGAATGGCTGGAGATCGCTCTAAACCATTTCTTTCATTTATTGAAAGCTTCCACGGGATCATAGAAAAAATTACTTTCATCGCCCTGAAGTTTTCACCAATTGGGGTTTTTGCGTTAATTAGTTCGGTTATTGCAACCCAAGGTTTTGATATTGTGCAAAAATTAATCATGTATATCCTTGGTTTAATTATCGCCATTGTCATTATGATCATCGCGTATGCTTTCATCTTAAGTCTAATCAAAATTTCGCCCATCCGTTTTTGGAAAAGTTTTCAACCAACGTTCGGAATTGCCTTTGGTACAGCCAGCTCGAATGCCGCATTACCCGTTGCTATCGATAATGGGAAAAGTGCCTTTAACATGCAGGAGGAGATTGCAGGTTTTGCTATTCCATTAGGAACAGCTTTAAAACGTGATGGTGCTTGTATTATGCAAACTTTTAACGCATTGTTTGTGGCGCAACTATTTGATGTCCACTTAACTGGTACACAAATTGTGGCGATTATTATTAGTGCCCTCGTTGTTTCATTCAGTACAGCAGGTGTACCGGGTGCGGGGATTATCATGATGTCTACTGTGTTGACAGCTGCCGATCTTCCACTTGCAGGTATTGCGCTTGTTGCCGGTGTTGACCGTCTAACGGATGGTTTTAGGACATTACTAAATGTTGTAGGAAATACAGCAAATGCGGTAATGTTAAATAAGTGGGAAGAAAAAGGTTCGGTTGATACGAATCAAAAGGTCTCCCAGTAGAAAACCTAAAATAGTAAAAGATGAGAGGAGATAAAAAATGAAGTCGACAATAAATTGGCAAGGCAGTATGGCCTTTTCGGGAAAGACTGCCTCAGGACATGAAATTCGAATGGATGCTTCTGAAAAAATAGGCGGCCAAAACTCTGGAGCTAGACCAATGGAACTTCTTTTGTTCTCTGTAGCAGGGTGTACGGGAATTGATATCATTTCCATATTGAAAAAAATGCGCATAGAACCAACGGCATTTAGTATGGATGTGAACGGAGACCGTGCAGAGGAAGTACCAAAACGTTATACCCATATTCATATCCATTACTCCTTAGAAGGAGAATTGCCTGAAAATAAGGTTGCACGTGCCATTCAATTATCGAAGGATAAATATTGTTCCGTTGCCCATTCTTTAAATGTCGATATGACCGTTAGCTATTCTATTAACGGAGTAGCTGGGAAAGAAAATTTATAAAACACAAGGGAACCGCGAGCCTGGATGGTTTCAATATCAACGACCACCCCAATTGTTAGACACAATCTTTAACCATTGGGGTGTCTTTTTTATGGCTATATTTTCTGATGAAAAATTACAAGCTGTTACTCGATACATAAACGGTAATAGTTTAAATCAGCTTACGAAGCCTTTCAATCTCGTGTCGATCTAACTGGGTAACCTCAACGATTAAATCAAGGGGAAGATCTTTTTTTAACATTTGAAATGCAACTTCTTGTTTTCCTTCTTGCTTCCCTTCTTGTCTACCAATTTTCTTCCCTCTTTCTTCATACGAAATGGGCAATTCCATAATTTTTTCGGCATCTGGCAAATTTTGAATTTCCTCCATTAGCTGTTCCTCCTCTTCATCACTTAATTTTAAATACGTTTCAAAGAATCCATAGATCAGTCGCTGTTTGGCCGGATCTAGTTTCATTCTTGTCATCATTTTCAGGAATTCAATTTTCACTTGAACTCTTTCTTTTTCTGTATAGCCCATTTTGCTGATTAATGCAGCCGCTGCTGGGTTATCCGAATGGACAAATTTGCGCCAGTTTTGCTTACGCAAATGCAATGTTAGATAATTAAACGTCAAAACATGAAAAAAGGGAAATGCCATCATGTACTTTTTCTTTTCCCAGTTTTCTGGATAAGTTAGAACAGCGATGGGGATAATAGGCTTCCGATACTTGTTGTAGAGCAAACTGAAATATTGATACATGCGTTCGTGAAAATAGGCCTGAGCAGAACTTTGTGGCTCAACATGGACAATGATCACCACATCCGTTCCCTTCAGTTTCGTTTCGACAACGATATCAAGACGTCGTGTCCTTCCTTCAATCAAATCGGTGTAGACCTCTTCCGATAATGGGCGAATTGCATGAAAATCAATATTTTCATGCACCTCTGGAAAAAATACTTCTAAAAACTCTTTGAAAAATGTGTGAATCAGTTGTTTGAACAGTTGGTCATGTTTTGTATAGGAAGAGGGTTTTTCTTTTACAATGGAGAGGACAGTCATGGTACCACAACCTTTATGATGTAGTGGTGTCATTGCCATGATGAGGGTCTAGGTATAGAGTAGCATAATTCCACAATAAGAACAAGTGTTTTTGAACAAAAATCTTTCTGTAAAGTTACTGGGTCAATTTCAGAAAAAATCATCCCAAGGCTTTCCATTACCCGGGGGTAAAGATTCACCAAAGCGATTTTCATCACTATTCATAAATGTATGGTTCATCAAATTTTTCACTCCAGATTATTTACCTGTTTATAACGTTATTTTAGCACAATTATTACAGGTAATATCCATGATAGCGAGAACTAGGTGAACATTTCTCAGGAATCCCGTCTTCATTGCTTCGTCCCGAAACTGTACGAGGATACAGACAAAATAAAAATCCCGGTAAAATAACGATTGTCTGTTACTTTCCGGGAGCATTTTTATATACGATTGTTTCACCTAGCCGCTGACGCTAAGGAGAGATCTTCATGTTGATACCATCATGCTTATTTTCATAGCGCACCAAGGCAGTCTGACTCTCTTGATCCCAAACAAATCTAATATCCTGATAGCCATCTTGTGCATTTTCTTTTATTCGTATTTTCGATGGTTTTTTGGCAAATCTTAATCTACTGATTCCAGGTATCCCCAACGGTCCTGTCAGTAACATGTCAATTTCACTGCCATCATTCACTATGTTTTCCACTCTTGAGGATGAAGCGATCACTTGACAATCCATTTGTTTGGTTGTTCGGTAATTTAGGTCATACAAGAGCAACTGCTTTCCCGGTTGAACCACAACTTCTTTACGTATTGGTAAATGATGGTCAAATAAATCGACATATACACCTTGTAATTTTAGAGGCTCCTCACTTAATGATTCATCCATTACAGCACTAATGATGTAAGGTCCACGCTTCAGAAGCAAATAATTTTTTTCCTCCCAATCGTTTGTTGAAAATAGCTGTCTTACAGTATCCTTCAACAACTCCGCGTTTTGTCGATTTTGAGCGCATGCCTTTGGGTGCAAGGGAAGAAAACTGACAATCCCGTTTCCAACTGGATAGGTGCCTTGTTCCAACTTTCGTTCAAGTCCAAGCGTTTCAAACAGATGTTCAGCCGGATTCTCATATGAAGAGCCATTCGAATTCCACCATTCTCTTACATGGTGATAATCATCACTATGATCACCAACATAAAGTAAACGGCCACCATTTTGCACCCATTGACTTAAACCAAGATGAATATCAGGTGCTTCGGGTTTCAAAAATTCATAGCTTAGAATCAATGTTTGATAGTCATCTAGATATGAAGAAAAGCGCCTAATATTATCTAACTGAACAGGTCTTACTGGAATCCCTGATTTTAACAAGGGGAACGTCAGACCATAGAACTCCGACCAATCAAGCAATTCCTGCGCTTTGTCCCCTTTCAGCATCTCCGCATCTGTTCCATCATATTTTTGCGAGCCATCCTCTCCCAAAATATCAGGATGGTTGCGTTGGAACATAGTGGAATCAGCAAGCAGAACACCAATCGGGGCCATTTTCCCAACCCATTCAATCTCGCTTTGGTCAAAATCACGCAATGTATTCATCAATATAAGCAAACTAGTTGCATACTCTGGTGGGATCGCTTCTTTACCCTGCCCGTTCTTTTTAGGATAAGATCCATTAAATACTCTGTTTGGCCATGGTGATATTTCATAGCGATGAACAGCTGGATGAAATAAAGAAGCAGTTACGATTTTATAATAATTGTTTCGATAGTCATCCCAATCATAATTCGGGTTATCTTCAATTGGATCATGTAAAAACCACATTCTTCTTTCGGTCCCACGCACTAATTCCTGCATGATTCCATATTCTAAGTATGCTGTTTCAAATGTCCTTTCCTTTCGGATACCGTTGTATACATTGGGCGTACGCGAGGTACCCGTCCATACCTGTGCAATGTATCCATCAACAGTCGGTAAGCTAAGCAGCTGGGATTGTGGACTCACAATTCTCCACTGTGTATAGTTAATCAGACTATGAGTAGGAACGTAGAAACGTAAAGTTCTCTGATACCTTACTTGCGCGTATTCCTTTAGTTCGGCACATAACCGATCCAAACAACGTGTATACAGATAAGCCTTTAATTTTGATGCTCGATACTGAGCATCTACTGATTCATGAGGTGGGATCCATGCTTCCTTATAAAAGATCTGCCATTCTCTCTTAAAAGCTTCAGAATAACCACCTTCCACCCAAAACTCTGGCTCTTCAAGGTGAATCGCTTCTACACCAGCATCTACAGCCACTTTAATCCTTTCAGTTAAATAGTTGGTGAAAGCGATTGTTGGGACCATATAGGGTACATCTTTTCCGTGGCTAATGATTTCACCAAAGCGATTTTTCTGGGCTTCGTCCCAATGTTCTCTTCCATCCACTTCGCCATATAGATAATCCTGATATTCGCCCCACGCCACACCTGTCATTAGATGAACCACGTACCCACGACCTTGCCATTCCTTTATTCTTTTCGGCATCGAATCATCAATACCATACACCATGACAAAATCCGTTCTCAAATCAATTGTAGGGTGATAGGCTACTCGCTCCTGGAAACCCGTTTTTTCGGCCAATCTAGTATTCTCCATTGTTCCTTCCCCTCCCATTGAATCATTATGCGTTGGCCTTTTTCCAATCCGTTTCCTTTAACATCAACATAAATAATCCACCTACAACTGATCGATTTTTAAAATTTAATCTTTTTGCTGACTTCGTATCAAACCAATCGGAAAATGGAACTCGATCCTCTGTTTCATTTAAAAAATCCCATAGTGGTTCCATCAATGAACGCTCATCCTCTTTCCGGTCAGCTAAAGCCGCAGCCCATACAAGCCAATCTGCTTTTGTATAGGTTTCTCGACTATCAAGTGGTGTACCAAAACGATTCTGTTTTGACAAATAATACAATATTTCTTTTTCCCTTACTTCTTTCGAAAATAAGTTTAGGGAAAAGATTGTATCCCAAATCAAATTATACTTAAGACTCCAAGTACCAGATTGGTCAAACGTTAATTTATAATGATCATTGTCTACTGCCATCTCTTCCCATTCTAATGCCATCTGCTGAGCCAAATCGGTATATTTCCTCTGTTCTTCCTTTTTCCCTAATAATTCACATAAGATTCCATAGCTCCCTAGCCCAATAATGGCTTTTATGGATAGATTGGCATTATGGGCTAAATGACCAGCAAAATCATCTGTACATAGTTGATTCCCTGGATCTAATCCATTCTTTTCAAGGTACTTAGCCCACCCGGTAAGTAAATCCCAATTCTCTTTTGCGAAAGTGCCCTTTCCTTCGGCTAAACAGACTGCCGTCATCATAATTAGCATATTGCCGCATTCTTCAATCGGCATTTGATTTTCTAGCTTATTCTCCCCATAAACCTGACCATTGGCGATTGGGTATACACCAACATCATGTGGAGCAAATTCAAATGGCCAATCATCAGATCTGGCATAGCGAAAAATAGGTCGCATCATCCCTTTTACTAATTCAGGGTTATAGAGCAAAAATAGCGGGATCGATGGGTAACTTACATCGACAGTACCTATACAGCCATTACTGTTATTTTCTTTTGAGAGAAATAACAAATCCCCTTGGTCATCAAGGACAAGTTTGTGAGCCGCAACAGCTTGCCGATAAGCCAAAGAAGTAATATCTCTATATTTTGTCCCTCCCGCATCTGTTGCCTTTTGCATCAAGCTTTCGTTAAACTGATTACAGGCTTTCATAAGTTTGGGGTACTCCGTTATAGACAATGTCAACATTCGCTCTGATGTTTGCCCTTTTCTTTTCCAGTAACCTGGAAGTCTTTGCTGAAAATATTCAATGGAATCAATATCGTCATAGGCTAACGTTAAAAATTTTGTCTCTTTCGTTGCATCGACCGATTTAAAATCTAATACTACCGCCATCACAGGAGTATTCTCTTCTACTGCGCGGGGCATTTGACGATCATCTTTATCAGGTAGGGAGTTTGTATGGATCCACTGCTTCCGCACGTTATGGGAATGAATAACAGATACAGTATCACTTGCATGAGGGATCAATAAATGAAAATATCCCCAATCAATCCGTGTATCATCACCTTTTCGTTCCAAAATAGGCTGATCGACCGTTCCGATCCACATATTTTCTATATCATTTTCTAAGGTGGATCGTGACCATGTCACTTGTTGACTTGTTTCATGGACACACCATTCCGCTGTCACATCAAAATAAATGTGTACATCATGCTCCTTTCCATCATCCGCCCACACATCAAATGTGATATACGAAGCTGGTCTAGAGAGCGCATCCAAATCATCTAATAAGAGTGGCGTTGTAAAATCGACTTGAAGTGTGATTCCTGCACCTTGAAAAGTATAAATAGTTGATAAAGGCTTTACAGTTAGTTGAATTTGTTCCAAAACATTTAATTCTTGTTCAGTGTCGGGCACTTGCCCCATAAAACGCCAAACTTCTCCGTCTATCCTGATCATTCCAACCATTCCAAAAATACCAGACTGTCCATTTTTATCATATGTCCAATGATGTACATGATCATCATACAAATGATCCGCGTTGGACCAAGCATTAAAATAGGGGTCAACCGTTACTAATGGCACCGCCGGAGGTCTAAGTGAATTTCCCATTATCCCACTCCTCTTTTTTCCTGATTAGATTTAAGTTCCCTCTTTTAGGCAAGCAAGAGGACTTAAAATCGCATCCTTTTTAAGCTAGACATTAATTTGAAGTTCGATAGCGCATAAATTCTGTACCATTTTGAGCTTGCTTGGTTATTTCATCTGCCACTTCTTCGATCCCTGCGTCCTTTAAAGCATCTCGAGTTTTATTAATAATACTAAGTGCCTCTTCTTCAGTACTAGCGTGAATCGCCTGTTGTACAGTATCCCCCATTACAAGGGTAATCGGTTCTATTTGCGCGAAATTCGGATGAGCTTTTAAGATTAAATCTGGATCACTTCCGGTAGTCGCTTTTATTCCATCCTTTCTAACAATCTCTATAAATTCATCTTTGACTTTATATTGTTTATCAAATTGATGAGCAAACGGTCCACCCCCAAGAGAATTCCCACGGTCTAAACCAGCAAAAGCAATATAATGACCCACCCCTTCCTCTTTAAAGGTTTGATCCTCTATTTTTTGTACCATCTCTTCCTTCGCTACCACCTCGCCGTCCTCTAAATCATAATGGACCCCTTCAATCCCAAAATTTGCTAAAAGATACCCTTCATCACTAGATAAATAATCAAACATTTTGACGAAAGCCTCTAGCTTTTCTTCAGAAACTTCCGCAGAGACAGCCACTAACTGACTCCCTTGAACATTAAATTCTGTGCGATACCGATCCCCATTAAAATCTTCCAATGGGCCAAGTGGGACATATTTGTCTTCCAGCCCGCCTTGTTTTGTATCATTCCAAAGTCCTGGGAACTGGTTTGGAATGACAGCATACCTGCCTTGAGTGATTTTTTCCCTGGCAATGGTGCCTGTATGGGAATATACTTCAGGATCTAATAATCCTTCACTCATAAGTTTTCTCATGAAAAGAATCCATTCCTCATATTCCTCTGTCATAAAGTTATACCTTGCATTCCCTTCGTCATCAATAAACCAACCGCCAGCACCAGCAACAGGGACAAACATCTCAGACGTAATATCTAGTGGCCAGCCATTATCATAGGCACCTAGCGGAAACACCGCGTTGCCATTTACCTCAAATCCCCCTTCCTTAATCTTCTTCAAAAAGGTATAAAGGTCTTCAGGCGTCTGTACAGAATCCGGATCCACTCCTAATTCATCTGCTATATCTTTATTTACATATAACTCATATAACCAGTCATCAATATCCTCTTCCGTAGCCGGATAGGCGGAGTGCAGAAGATATTGACCACCTTGCTGTTTAGACATAATATTATCGTATAAAGCAGTGGACATATTTTCTTTTTTAACCACCTCAGCCAAATTAGAATACTTTTCTATATATGGCGTTAAGTCATGCAACATTCCTTGATTAGCAGCTTGCAATAATAATTCGGATTCCTTTCCCCAGGCTGGACCTATATACACATCAGGGAATTCACCCGTTGCCAATACTTGAGTCAATTTTTCTACTTCACTACCATTCGTATATTCAAAGTCCAATCTTACCCCAGTTTTTTCTGCTATTTTATCCGCAACTGGATTATCCTTTGGCGGCGCACCCGCTCCTGATCCATTCCAGTTATGCAATACTTTCAGGGTGATTTCTCCATCCTTCTGATTGCTACTGCTTTCATCACTACATGCAGCTAAAAAACTAAATAGTAAAACCGTCATGAATACCATTAACATCCTGATGAATTTGCCCTTCATTGTAACCCCTCCTTGAACTTTTTCATGTATAATCATCTTCATCATAACGATGAAGAAGTTATTATTCTTTGATGGAGCCGATCATGACTCCTTTTACAAAATATTTCTGTAAGAATGGGTAGATACAAATAATCGGTAAAGTGGCCACTATTAATGTAGCCATCCGCAGCGACTCTGGTGTAACCGTAATCATCCCGTTTGAAACAGTCGTACCTGTTTGGGACGCCCTTTGAGCGGCATTCGCTAAAGCTTCGGATTCTGTTAATAGTTGATTCAGTAATGTTTGCACGGGTCGTAAAGACTCTTTTGTCACAAAATAGGTTCCGGTAAACCAATCATTCCAGTGAAACACTCCTTGGAATAAAGCAATTGTCGCAAGAACTGGCATCGATAAAGGCAGGATAATTTTCATAAAAACCCGAAAATTACTGGCACCATCTATTTGCGCAGATTCCTCTAAAGAACTAGGTAGTTGTTGGAAGAAGGTACGCATGATGATAATATGGAAAAAACTAAACAAGAATGGGAAAACATATACCCAAAAATTATTTATTAAGCCCAATTCACGATACAAAATGAAGTTAGGAATCATACCACCACCAAAAATCGATGGAATAAATATATAGAAAGTTAAAAAGGTTTTACCTGGCAATTCTTTTCTTGTTAAAGCATAAGCAAATAGCGCTGAAAGAAAGACATGCAAAGATGTCCCAATAATTGTTCTTAGGATCGTAATCACGTACGCATCTAAAAATTTACTATCTTGAAAAATAGTGACATAATTCTCAAACGTGAACCCTCGTGGCAAAAAGTAAATGGGATGATTCATCGCTTCTACACCATCACTTAATGAATAGGCAATGATATAAATAAACGGATATAATGTTGTAAAAGAAAATAAAGCGAGAAAGAGGTAATTAATAACGGAAAATAATGACCACCTTTTTTTCATTTTATACATGAACCTCCCCTACCATAATGATGTTTCGTTTACCTTTTTGCTGATGCTATTCGCTACTATAATGAGAATCACTCCTATGACGCCTTGGAATAACCCTACCGCCGTCCCATAACTTATTCGACCTTGTTCTAATCCGGATTGAATGACATATACGTCTAACACCGTGCCAATTGAAGCGGTTGCAGGAGTGTTCAAAAGCAACAATTGTTCATAACCAACGGTCATAATATTTCCACATGCTAGCAGGAACATAATAACCATTACAGGGCGTATAGAAGGTAATGTAATATGCCACATTTGTTTAAATCGATTGGCTCCATCCATTTTGGCAGATTCATATAATTGCTGATCAACTCCTGAAATCGCGGCCAAATAGATAATTGCCCCAAAGCCAACTGTCTTCCAAATATCTGATAGGATAATAACCTGATAAAAATAAGAAAGGCTGCCTAGGAATTGGATTTTGTCAAAACCTAAAGAAGAGATAAATTCATTTACAGGGCCACCATATGGAGTAAGCATTCGTTGTAAAATGGTAACGACGACAACCCATGAAATAAAATGAGGTAAATATGAAATCGTTTGTACTACTTTTTTAAACTTAAGGGCTTTTACTTCATTTAATAGTAAGGCAAATATGATCGGCATCGGAAATCCGATGACCAATTTCATTAAACTGATCGTAAGGGTATTGCGAATAATTTCCTTGGATTGATAAAACTGGAAAAACTCTTTGAAATACTTCAATCCTGCCCAAGGGCTCCCCGTAATTCCGCCAACAAAATTAAAATCTTTAAATGCTACTGTTAAACCATACATCGGAATATACGAAAAAATAAAAAACCAAACAATACCCGGGAGCATAAAAAGATAGAATAAGCGATGCTGCCAAATTCTGACCCAAAGGCTCTTTTTGTTATTTTTATTAAGATTGGGTCGAGTAGTCTGTGTACTGACTGTACCTACATGATTCATCCCTTCCTCACTTTCCTTTCAATTCAGTTTAAAATACTGAATACAGCAAAACAGCTTCACCCAAAAGCAATATGTATCCGATTACAAACAAGTGTAATCTTAACCTATTATTATGTCAATATGTTTTATCATTCAATTATAATATTACTTAAAAAGTTCCCCCAGTGTATTACATTCCATGTACGGTCCCCCAGGTTTTAGCATGAAATAAGGAACAAAAGCGCAAGCGCCCGTTTAGCGACGGCAAACTTGGATAATAAGGCTGAACGGCTAAAATCGCGCCGTCCTGGCGCAACGCCGTTCTGACCAACATCCTGTTGGCTGAGATAAAGGAAACACGATGAACCACGAAAAGCGGAAGGTGGTTGTTTAGGGGCGACAAGCAAATGTTCCTAAACCTAGGAAGGGCGGTTTTTCCCTTCCTAGGTTTAGGGTTATTTGACCTCGAGCCCCTACCGCCTGTAGCTAGACACCGAAGGGTGAATCGATGTTGACTTATCGTAGGAAGGCACCGAAAGTTTGCTAGTCGCTGGGCGCTGGAGCTGGATGTCAAACCGCAACGTAAACAGTTATCCGCAAGCGACAAATTTTATAATTTCCTGGCTTAACCACAAAAAAATACCCATCTATTTGAGATGGGAATATATTTAATGTTTACCTATCCAATTTTTTAGTTGAATCACCTATCACAAGTTTTGCTGGCACATGAATATCTTCAATTGTAAAATCACCCTTTTGCATTTCTATTAATTTGCTTATGGCTAATCGACCTATTACTTCTTCATCTTGTTCAATATGAGTAAAATTCGATTCCAACGTATTTCGCGGAGGACTGTCGAAACAGAGAATCGATATGTCTTCAGGTACCCTTAGATTTAATTGTTCGACAGCCCGTTTTGCTAATAGTGCGATATTATACTCAAGCGCAAACAAAGCCGTAATTTCTGGATTCTCCTTAAGATGATTTTTTATAGTTTCTATATCTTTCTTTAGATCTCCATCAGTGGGATGTGGACTTTTTATATCTGAACACCAAAGCTCCCGATTAACGACAATCTTTTTCTCTGCAAATGCCTCTATAATGCCATTAATACGATCATAAATAGCCGTTGTATCGTTATCTTTCGGTATTAGAACACCTATATTTTCGTGTCCAAGATCAAATAAATGATCTACTCCCATTTTAGCCGCTTGTTTATTATCTGTTGACACCGTCGTAGCAGCTAATCTTTTAAATGAGCGATCAATTAATACTAAAGGGAATTTATTCACTACCATTTTAAGTATCTCTAAACTATAATGTTCAGCCTTGGCTGGGATGATGATGAGACCATCGATTCCGTATTCAAGTAGTTCTCTGATTACCTTGTCTTCTCGACTCGGAATACTTAAAGAACGTCTTAAAATAATAAAACCTTTGTCCAGAGATGCCTCTTCAAGGCTTGCGATTAAATCATTCCCAAAGCTTTCATCAAAACCAGTAAGAACCAAACCAAACAACAGTTTTTCACTTGTCAAATCTTTTTTTACATGATCCACCTCACTAGTATTTTCCGCAACAAAAGTTCCCCTTCCGCGTTTTCGATAAACCAAACCCTCATTCGCAAGCTTTTCCAAAGCTTTTTTAGTTGTAATCGTACTGACGTTATAATAGGTAGACAACTCTTTTTCTGACGGGACTTGATCACCCACTTTATACTTCGCTGATTTTATATCTTGCTTTAATGATTCATATATTTGTTCGTACAACGGTTTCAAATGTAACACCTCTCAATTAAGTTCAATTAATATAATATTATATTAATTGAACTTAAATTTCTAGTTAAACCAGTTACCTCGTTCCCTCCGCTGTTGACAGAGGTCGCAAAGAAATTGCACATATAGCAAAAGTTATTCCTAACATGTTATGAATGAAATGTCATTAATGATTTGCATAAACATAAACTTAACCTATAAAGGAGGTGAAGCGGGAAGTCATACGATGTTCAGCTGTTCCAGCACAACATATAATATTAATATAGGGAGATGTGAAAAATTTGATTCGAAAACTGACCATTTTTAGTCTGGCTCTTTTATTTATGTTGTCCCTTTCGTTTGAAGCACCCGTTTCCGCGGACTCAAACACGCACAATGGCTCCATTAAATGGCCGAAGCACCAGGAGCTTCCTACCTTTGCAAAAGCTAAGCATTTAGATGTTACCAATGTTTCTGATGCACCAGGAGACATCAAAATTCTTCTAACAACCCTTCAAGGAATTGTCAATCGGGAGAAACCACGAATGTATGTACAACAGAATAAAGTGGATCCGTGGCTGCATGATCTAAAAATTCCTTATACCCGTCATGACGATGCCATGGATGTCTTTATGTCTTATGCAGACGAATTAAAAGGGGTGATCGTATACGATCCGGAAATCCCAGATTCCATTAACGTGGCGACTACGTTGGCTGGGCTAAAAGATGCCGTTGTGGCAAGTCCTGCACTTGCGAAGGAATTGACCGCCGAACCTTACAATCTTAAGGTGATCGAAGACTTGCAAGGCAAATTTAAAAATCGATTGGATGCGTACTCGTGGCAATATGAGAATCTTTGGAGCGAAACGACTAAGAGAATGTTAGTTGGATTAAGTCCGAACACATCAGTTCCAATCCCACCAGACAATTACGATTCTTTTCAAACATTAGCGATTGAGACGGAACAAGTGCGAGATGGTAGCAACCGAAAAACGCATGAGCTTGACTTGTCTTCTTTTTTGGGAAAAGAGGCGGTATATGTACGCTTCAACGATGCCTTTACTCAAGATGGTTGGGGACCAGCCGTTCATGAGGTAATCGTGAAGGCAGACGGACAGATCATCGCTCAATTTAAAACCGGTACGCCTGAAGAAGAAGCGTTTTTATATGACAGAGATGGTTCTAAGTTTTTACCCGGAAGTGATCACAGATTCGCTGATAATGGCAACTACTTCCTATACGAATTTAAACCGCCTGTAGACACAAAGCAGTTGACAATCTCTGTCGATATGTGGAACCAATACAAAGTGTCCGCAAGCAATGTTCGCCCCCTCTCATCTGAACAGAAAGAACCTTACGGATATCTACGTGACTATGCTGTTGCAAACAAAGCGATGGTCTTCTGGTTGTCTACTAGCATACCAGAAGAAAAGGAACTTTTCGAGAAAATTTTGTCAGATGTCGAGCCAGGAACACCTTATCTGGGGTGGTTCGACAACGACTTTGAAGGCGAAGTCGCCGGCATTGATATAACATCTAAGCACGGTGTCTATGTTCTACCTTCCGACTGGTTTCATAACATGACCGTCTTCTCAGGAACAAAAGCGAAAAAGGTAAAAGAGAGAAAACAACCTACACCAAAATTAAAAAACAAAATCTATGTAACGTACACTTTTGGTGAAGGCGATAACTTGCAATATGACCAGAATCATATGCGTTCTTTATGGGATGATCCCGCTCGCGGCAAAGTACCGATTAACTGGACATCAAGTCCACTGCTCTATGAGGCGGCCCCTGCCATCCTACACTATTTCCAATCAACTGCAACGGAAAATGACCTTCTAGTTGCTGGACCGTCTGGAGCAGGGTATTTCAGTCCATATGCCTGGCCAGAAGAAAACCTTTCGAAGTTCTTGAAGGATGGTTATAAATATCTCAAGAAAAGTGATATGTCCTATCCTTATGTCTTGAACCGGGATGTAGCAACAGACCTTCCTTTAAGCGAATCACAGGCAGCTGCATATGAAAAACACTATAAACTTCCGGGTCTTTTCCTCGGTGGAGGAGAGAAAGTCGGCACCGACATTATGAACGGTAGCTTTCCTATTTCGTATTTGCGAGGAATCGCAACTGTTCAAGATGGTAAGGATTTACTAGCAAACTATAAGGAAGACTGGGATGGCGAATCACCTACCTTCATTTCCATCGGTATCAATGCATGGAGTATGAGGCCATCCGATGTACTAGAACTTACAGAATCTCTCGGCCCAGAATACCAAATTGTCAGAGCAGATCAGTACTTCTCTCTCCTTAGAAAAGCGAATGGACTGTCCCCCAAGTAAGGAACAAAGGCGCAAGCGCCCGTTTAGCGACGTACAAACTTTTTAGGGGCCTGACGAGATAAAGGAAACACAGTGAGCCTAAAAGGCGAGCTGATGTTGACTTATCGTAGGAAGGCACCGAAAGTTTGCTAGTCGCTGGGCGCTGGAGCCAGACGTCAATACCCGCTATTAGCACTTATCCACAAGCTAGAATTTTATAGTTACCTGGCTTAACAACAAAACATTAGTAGCACAGACTAGATCCATGGTTTGTGCTACTATTTTTTAGATTAGAAGGTAAGAAGAGCCCTAGGGCTGATATAGAGTGTGTACTTAAACCGGCCAACCTCACAACCTAGAAGCTAACCAACCACAAATTCATATTTTGGCAAAACTACCATGCGGATTATGATCATTCCTTCCATCGATTACAAACGGAATATTAAGGGCTTTAGAGATATCATAAAGAGTGTCTAGTCCAGGGAATGTTAATCCCGCTTCTATACGACCTATCGTAGAATTCGGTTTTCCGATTAAATCAGCTAATTGCTGTTGGGACCACCCTAATTCACGTCTTCTTTTCTTTATTTGAGCTGCAAAATACCCTTGCATTCTTAAATAATCCACTCTTTTTTCACCAACAATATCAGCGTATTTCTTACGAAAATCACTCATGCTTTACACCCTTTCAATTTTAATATAAGTCGGGATCTAGCGCACAATGGTTTGTATGCTCCTATACAATGGGCTCAAACGGACCGCGAGGGATATTGATATTACTTTTTTGTATACTTGGTCATTTCTAAGTCCATATTAGCTTCTTTCATATGCAATCATGCTAATAAGATTTCCTGATGTATTAGTTTCACTCTGTAAATATATTATCTACAGCCACTTATTACCTATTTCACAAGGAAATAACTCTATAAAAAAGTACACAAAAAACAAACACACGTTTGTAAACGTTCTCTAAAATGTGTATAATGGTATATAGGAGGTGACAGTATATTCATAGGAAAACCTTGGAAAATTCCCTCATTGTGAAAGGGGAAAATGAATGTGGTAGTAGAGACATTAATGTTTGAATGTATCGATGAAAATGGGATGGGACAAAGGGACATACGTGTACAGGATAGCAGGATAATAGAATAGGAACCCGCCCTTACGAAAAAACAAACGGATTCCTACCATTGCACCCTTCTGAGAGGTTGCAATCCTATTATATACGGAATGCCTCCTTATCAGCAAGGGAAATGTAAGCGCAATAATAAAACTTATACACTAAATAGGAGGAGTTTCCATGAAGACCGAACAATATACAGTAAAAAATTCAATGGTTTATAACTCAGGCTTGGAGAATAAGCCAATAAACTTTTTCCGGACGCTACGAATTTACGAGGATCAGCATAACTATGAAACAGAAAAACAGCAAGACCATTTTCCATACGATCACAATGTGGTCAAAAGAGCGTTTATCGATGTCATCTTTTTCAAACAAGTCCATCAAGCCGCATTTGCAAGGGTTCGAAACGACGAAGAATACCTTAAGGCAGAAGAAAATAGTAGCCGCCTCCTCTCACAACTAGAAGAATCGCTAATGACGAAAGAACAAAAGAAGTTACTTCGCGATCTAGAATCAGAATGGAGCCATATGTATGGCATTTTCCTTGAACATTGCTATTGCCAAGGTCTAGCAGACAGTAAAATGATTCATAAAGAGCTTGAAAAATATGGTATTTCGATTGCCAAAGAAGCTTCTGAATATCATTATGGATTAACACAGCCTGATTCTTCCATTTTAATGTGAGGAAAGTGCCAAGATCCCAATGCAGTTTATTGGGATCTTGGCATTCCATCTAAATAAACTTTGTTTGATTTTCCATGAAGTAAGACTCTTTTTCTAAAAAGATTTTATAATCTAGTGCCATATACCAATTTATGGTTATTCCAATCTCTGTCATTTTGCTAAAGGCTAATATTATTTTCCAAGTCCCCATTCCACAAAACTTCCTCAATAAGGTATAGTTTTAGATCATAGGAATTGGTAGTGGAAAAATAGGATGAAGTCAATTTAAACAATTTAAATAAGATGGAGGGAAAATGTAATGATCTGTAATAATGAGGGCTTTTTATCAATGATGACAGGCAAGCTACTTGGTGACGGATGTTTTACAAAGCAGAAGGGAAGAAAACCACGATTTCAGTTTATCCATAGAGCGGCTGACTTTGATTGGTCACAGCATTGCTATGAACAGTTAAAGGAATTTATTCCTTTGAATCCTCCAAAATATAAAATGGTTCTGGATCCAAGAATTCAGAAAGGGTTTACTGAATGCTTTTTTGTTCAATCTAAGACAGATGTAGTCATAACAAAACTTGAAAAACTTTGGTATAAAAATAGAGTAAAGAAATTACCAATAGAATTTATTGCAAATTATTTAAACGAACCAGCCCTTGCTTGGTGGTATCAAGATGATGGTCATTTGAAGCAAGAGAGAGGAATTCCGCAAAAAATAATTTTATCGACAGATAATTTTACAGTGGAAGAGAATAACGCGCTAATAAACATCATCCAAACACATTACCATTTAACCTTTACAGTAGATAAACAAAATAGATTAATTTTATACGATCAGTTTCAGATTTTGTATTTTTTAAGATTAATTGAAAAGTATATCCACCCTGTATTTGGCAAGTGTAAAATGTATGAAACGGCAGCCCTTTTTGTAAACCACTTGCCAACCTCTAATTTTTCATCATCATAGACTCTTTCATTCGTTTACTTTCACCCCCAAACAGAATGAGGTGGGAGTGGTGGATTAGGCGATCCACTACGGCTTCCGTTAGAATTGGATCGCCAAAGACATGGTTCCACTGTCCGAATTGAAGATTGGTAG